>CAZRYI010000065.1:0-2136 GCA_964604255.1 uncultured Nitrospirota bacterium | reverse complement strand
GATGGCAATCGCCCTGTTTTGGAAGGAGACTTGCTCAGCGGCGACCATCTCAATTTAAAAGCTACATCGGATGTGCATCTCGTCGTGATCCGTCAGATTCATTGATACAAAAGCGTTTTGAATGAATTCAAATTCGTAACCTTAAATAGGAGGAAAATAATGACACCCTCAGACAAAAGCCTTTTTTCACCATTAAAAATGGGATCGCTTACCCTTTCAAATCGCATGGTCATGGCACCGATGACCCGTGACCGCGCTGCGGCTGATGGAAACGTACCGCAGGAGATGAATGTCATCTATTACAGGCAGCGGGCAACGGCAGGCCTGATTATTACCGAAGGCTCTCAGGTTTCCCAGCAGGGTGTAGGATATCCCGTCACACCGGGCATCCATAGTGATGCCCAGGTTGATGGATGGAAGAAAGTCACTGAGGCTGTGCATGGAGAAGGCGGACGTATTTTTTTACAGCTTTGGCATACCGGACGTATTTCTCACCCCTCTTATCAGCCAGATGGCGTCTTGCCTGTTGCACCCTCAGCCATCAAAGCCGCCGGAGAATCTTTCACCTATGAAGGGCTTAAACCTTTTGTCACGCCGCGTGCCCTTGAAACCGATGAAATACCTGGTATTGTTGATCAATTCAGACAAGGGGCTAAAAATGCCTTGACCGCAGGGTTTGACGGGGTTGAGCTTCACGGTGCCAACGGCTATCTCTTGGATCAATTTTTAAAAAGTGGCACAAATAAACGAACCGACCGTTATGGGGGATCGATTGAAAATCGCTCACGCCTTTTGATGGAAATAACAGATGCCGTCGTCGCTATTTGGGGTGAAGGTCGGGTCGGTGTGCGTCTCTCACCGGGAGGTGGATTTAACGATATGTCGGATGCCGCTCCTGAGGAGACATTTAATGCCGTTGCAAAACAACTCAGCACACGCGCACTCGCCTACCTGCATATTGTTGAAACGCTAGAGTCGGTCAAAGCGTTTGATTACAAAAAACTAAGCGCAAACTTTGATGGTTTGTACATGGCGAATGCAGCTTACGATTTTAAACGTGCGACAGATGCAATCGCTTCAGGCCATGCCGACTTGATTTCTTTCGGCCAACTCTACCTTGCCAACCCCGACTTGCTTGCCCGTTTTAAAAAAGGCGCAGAACTCAATACAGCCGATGCAAATACCTTTTATGGTGGAGATGAGAAGGGATATATTGATTACGCCAGTCTTGCAGGCTAAGGCCTCTGGCTGTAGACTGGCTTTTTGAATGATCAAATGGCGAGTATCCGCCATCTATTCTATTTCCTATCGCCGATCTTGCACACCCTGGGACATTGACATAAGTGAAATAGGTGTGGTAAGAATTCGTCCTTTGTGACAGTTTTCTATTTCTAGAGGGAAAAAAAGATGCGTGCGGTTGTAGAAACAGGCGGGAAACAGTATCGAGTGGCTGTCGGCGATGTCGTCGAAGTCGAAAAATGCGATGCCAATGTGGGTGATTCGATTACCTTAAGTTCAGTACTTCTTTTGCAGGATGATGAAGGCCTGACACTTGATCCGGGCACACTTGAAGGTGCAAAAGTAGTAGCGGAAGTCACTGAGCAGGGACGTGGTAAAAAAATCCACGTTTTCAAAAAGAAGCGACGGAAAAATTATCGGAGAACACAGGGTCATCGTCAATCCTTCACCCGTCTGAAAATCGCAGAAATCGTAAAGGAGTAATTTATGGCGCATAAAAAAGGAGTTGGCTCCTCAAGAAATGGCCGCGACAGTAATGCACAACGCTTGGGCGTTAAGCGCTTCGGCGGACAGTTCGTGCTCGCAGGAAACATTCTGGTTCGCCAGAGAGGCACCAAGATTCACCCCGGCACCAATGTTGGCATCGGCAAAGATGACACGCTCTTTGCCAAAGAGACCGGCATCGTGACTTTTGAACGTTACGGACGCAGCCGAAAACGGGTTAGCGTCTACCCTCAAGCTTAGACCACAGCACCCACTCAGCTTGCGCGCTTTCTCTCTGGAAAATACCTTGATGGGTTTTCCAGAGAGAAAGCGCGTTTTTTAGTCCAACGACACACAACTCCCCTCAAGCTTTCCCCATGTTTATCGATCAAGTTAAGATTTTCGTAAAAGCAG
>CAZRYI010000064.1:5030-9297 GCA_964604255.1 uncultured Nitrospirota bacterium | reverse complement strand
CGAATCTCAAAGTCTTCTGGTAGTCGTTCTCGTTGCGGATCGACGCTGATCCGAATAAAATCTCCGGATCGGAAGTCGGCTTGCAAGCGATTATAGTTACTTTGATATAAAAAATTGCCGGAATCATCACGTTGATAGGTCTCTTCGATTTTAAACCCGTATTCCCGTACCCATCCTGTTTTAGGCTGAGGTCGGAAATCCACGAATCCGACGGTTTCATTCAGATCGGTTTGCTGCACAAAGCCCAGCTCCGGCGAAAAATTCGGGCTGATCCGTAAGTGATTTAACCTGAGACGCCAAAGCGGGTCTCGCCAGTTGATTTCCGCAAAAGCAGCACCCCCTCGTTCTGCACCTCGATCTCCTTGGCTATACATCAAAAAACCTTCAGAACTGAGGTGTTTATTGGGGGCGAGGGTGGCATCCAGGCCGTAGGTTTGATCGCCAGAATCGCCATTTCGTTCGCGACGCTCGGTTGCAATCATGCCCAGTTTTGAGCGCAATCCGACATCCCGCGATAGGCGAAGCACGGCAAATTGCTCTGCCGGACGATCATCATCTTTTGCTTCCGTCTGCATGAGCAGGCTGCCGATGTTGTAAGGGCCGACTTTGCCACTCAGTTTTCCGCCCAATAAAATCGGTACGGCTGTGCCACTCAAAAGACCGATCCGCCGACTGAAAAAGGGTTGGACGCGACCGGAGAGTCCAAAATCGTAGAAGCCTTTTCCTTCCAGAAAAAACGTCCGTTTCTCCGGGAAAAAGAGGGGAAAGCGTGTCAAATTGGTTTGAAGCCGATCCACTTCTGTTTCCGCGAAGTCGGTATTATAGGTAAGGTCGAGGCTTAAGTTACTTCTTATCTGGTACCGCAGGTCGAAGCCGCCGTCAAAATCGGATTCTGAGATATCCTTGCTGCCGCTCTGGTCTTTTTGATAGCTGCCTTTCACATAAGGAATAAATGAAAGGGGAGACTCATGGTTCGTGACACTGAGTTTGTTCAGATGGCCTGCACGAGAGACTTCAAAAAAATCCTGCTCGGCACTGAGCGGACTCCAAAAAGAGATCTCTTTTAAATGCGGCACCCGACGGCGGAACTGGATGCCCCAGGTTTGTGATTTTCCGGGTTTAAAGCGCAGGGTTTCAAAGGGGATTTTAAATTCGACCGACCAGCCACTGGCTGTTGAATTTGCTGCAACCTGCCACTTGCCATCCCAGTCGCGATTGACCTGCGCACCCTCTTGACTGACGAGCGCATCCGACATGGCCGAGAGTAAGTTTGTCTCAAAGAAAAAGGCATTTTGGTGGTCATGGTAGCTGTCGATGAGAATGGCAAAAGCATCGCTGCGATTAAAACGACCATCTTCTCGGCGTTCATCCGCCCTCACTTTTTCCGGCTCAGGATCTTCCAGTATGGCGGCGATGTAAAGGTGGTCTTCGTCGTAGGCGACAAAAACAGATGAGCTTGCGAGTGCTGCGGCACCGACGAAGGGTTCCTGCTGTATAAATTGTGAGGCCGATTGTTGTGATTGCCAGAAGGTTTCGTTCAAAAGCCCGTCAAGCTGGATCTTGGTTTTTCCCAGGAAGTTTGCAGAAACAGAAGGTTTGTTTGCTTCTTGGGCTGAGGCTGTTTTTATGACCGTGGCAAACAGGAAAAAAAAGAGAAAAAAACTAAGGGTAAAAAACTGAAGCAGACTGTTGCAGAGCTTGAAAGCGGAAGCTGCCAATCGATCAGAGCCGTTTGTGTAGCTTGTCTTTGAGTTTTGCGTGGGTTGTCCGCAAAATGCTTTCTGTTGTTGCCCAGTCAATGCAGGCATCGGTAATGGAGACGCCGTAGCGGAGCTCTGATAAGTCTTTTGGGATTTTTTGATTTCCCCATTCCAGGTAGCTTTCAAGCATGAAGCCGACGATTGAACGGTTGCCCTTTAGAATTTGATCGACGCAGTCCTCCAAAACGGAAGCCTGACGTGCCGGATCTTTTTCTGAATTACCATGACTGCAATCCACCACAATATTTTCTGCAAGCGCTGCTTTTTTTAAATCCGCTTCGCAGTTTGCAATGTTCGCTGCATCGTAGTTGGGCTGGCCGCCACCCCCACGCAACACAATATGCCCGTAGCTGTTACCGCGTGTATGGAAGACAGCGCATTGTCCTTGCTGGTTGATGCCTAAAAAATGATGTGAACGGGAAACAGAGCAGAGGGCGTTAATCGCGGATTGGAAGGCGCCATCCATGCCGTTCTTAAAACCAACAGGCGTGGACAGGCCGCTCGACATTTCTCGATGGGTCTGTGATTCCGTTGTTCGCGCACCAATGGCTGTCCAGGTAATCAGGTCGGAAACAAACTGAGGGGTGATGGGATCAAGGGCTTCGGTTGATGCAGGTAGGCCAAGCTCTGCAAGTTCTAAGAGAAAAGCCCGAGCCAAATGAAGCCCGCGTTCCATGTTGAACGAGCCGTCGATATCAGGGTCGTTAATCAGTCCCTTCCAGCCGACCGTGGTGCGTGGTTTTTCAAAATAGACCCGCATGACGAGCACAAGCGTTTCCGAAACCTCATCGGCCAACTTTTTTAAACGATGGGCATACTCTCTTGCGGCTTTTAGGTCGTGAATGGAACAGGGTCCAACCACCACAAAAAGACGAGGATCTTTGCGGTCCAGGATGTTCTGAATCGTCAAACGGCTTGCAATGACGGTCTGCATGGCCGAAGGGGAAAGCGGGTGTTTTTCTTTGACTGCCGCCGGGGTGGGCAATAGATCCCGGGAAACGACATTTAAATTGTGTATGCGTTGATCTTCTGTCATTTGTGTGCCTGGATTGTTACATAAGGTGGGTTTAGGAGGGTTCTTCGTGTTCCTCTGGCTCTTGCGGTTCGTCCGGTGTGTGCTTTTCGACAAAGTCTTTGATGGCATCAATGTTTTCAATCACCATTTTAGCTTTTTTAAGTCCGAACTGGAATGGGTAGCGTTCTTCCTCTCCCTGACCCAAAACGATCATTGGATTTCCCTTAAACTCGGTTTCTGATACAGCCATTGTTTGATCAATCTCCTTATGAAGTGAGTGGTGTTTGTGAGCTATTGATGTAAGTGCGGCAGCCGATAATGAGTGCAATGCCGACCGCAACATAAATGGACCCAACAACCAGGGCCGGTGCGCCCATCGCTCGTATAATGCGTCCGAGCAGAATCATGCCCACGACCATGACCCAGCTTTTAACACTGAACGTCATATAAAAGGGGCTGGATTCCGGCAGGCTCAGGATGCGCGCAATATATTTTCGTGCCACTTTTGTCAGCACAAATCGCCCCTTGATAAAACCAATCACCAGGGCAATGCTCAGGCCGATGATTTCTGAAGTCCAGGAAGCAGCGGTTTCACCATTCAGTACGCTGAGGGAACGATCTCCAAAAAGAAAGGCACCTCCCGCAATGAGTAAACCCGTGCCAACCAGACCCCAGATAAAAAAGGCCACTTTTAAATGTGCGTTTCTAGTAAGTTGCAAAATGTGATCGTCCCCTTTTTCTTAAGTACTACTGCGTCGCTGTCTCAAAACCTCATACGAAATGACACCCAGTGAAACGGCAACATTGAGGGAAGATACATGCCCGCACATTGGTAGGTGCAGTCTTTGGTCACAACGCGCCAACACCTTTCGTCCAATGCCCTTTCCTTCTCCACCCACCACGATGGCCAGTGGATCTTTAAAATCGTAGTCAAGATAAGAGATCTCTCCCGCAAGATCAAGCCCGACAACCCAGATCCCTTCTTTTTTTATGCGATCAATGGCATTCGACAGGTTGACGACCCTTGCAACCGGCACATGGGCACTGGCTCCGGCGGAGGCTTTGGAAACAAGGGCGGTCATGCCAGAGGCACGTCGCTCCGGAATAACGACACCATCGGCACCCACGGCATCCACCGTGCGAAGGATAGCGCCTAAGTTTCTGGGATCTTCAACACCGTCTATCAGGAAAAGAAAAGGCGGCTTCGGGCCGGACTTTGCTTTTGACAGAAGTTCGTCCAGGTCACAATAGGAGGATGCCGCCATCAATGCCGCGATGCCCTGGTGTTTTGTTGTTTGGCACATCTGATCCATGCGTTCCCGACTGGTGACCGTGACCGTGGTGTGTTGTTGTTTTGCAAGCAGACGTACTTCGTCGATGACTTTGCCGCCGCGATTGGGCAGGAGAAATATTTTGTCGAGCTGTTTGCCTTCTGTGTGCAGGACTTCTTTGACTGGGTTGACCCCGTAGATCAGGGTTTCTTTTTTATTCA
>CAZRYI010000064.1:0-4930 GCA_964604255.1 uncultured Nitrospirota bacterium | reverse complement strand
CTCACAGCCGACGCGCGCGCCCATAAGATCTCCGGCCAGCAAACGTTTGTTGCTTTCTGATCGCAGGTTTTGAAGGCTTGCCATGGCCGCTGCCGTATTAAAATCGTCGTCCATTGCGATGACAAAAGCCTTTTTAAAGGGTGCAAGTGCCTGCTGAGCTATTTCTTTTGGGTGGGCTTCGTTTGCATCATTTGTTGCAGCTTTTTCTGCTTCATGCAGTTTTTGAAAAAGCGTGTAAAAATTATCAAGCCCGCTTTTAGCCACCTTGAGCGCATGATCTGAAAAGTCGATGGGAGAGCGGTAGTGGGTCGAAAGTAGGTAGAAGCGAAGCAACTCCGCAATCATCTGTTCAGGAAATCTGGCGGACTTTAGAAAAATTTCTTTGACCGTAAAAAAATTTCCCAATGACTTGGACATTTTTTCCTGGTCAATCGTGACAAAACCATGATGCACCCAGCAGGAAACGAAAGGTTTGTCTGTCGCGGCTTCGGACTGGGCGATTTCATTTTCGTGGTGAGGAAAAACCAAATCCTCTCCGCCACCATGAATGTCGATGGTGTTGCCGAGGTATTTAATGGCCATCGCAGAGCATTCAATGTGCCAGCCGGGTCGGCCAGGGCCCCAGGGGCTGGGCCAGGAGGGTTCGCCTTCTTTTGCAACCTTCCAAAGCACAA
The DNA here is from genome assembly GCA_964604255.1 of uncultured Nitrospirota bacterium. GTDB lineage: Bacteria > Nitrospirota > Nitrospiria > SBBL01 > JAADHI01 > JAJDBU01. The sequence continues at coordinate 4,256 of CAZRYI010000064.1, read as the reverse complement.
AATCCAGAGGGCTTTGTTTTTTGTGGTCGGGTGCGATACGGGTGCCTGTTTTTAATTCATCGGTCTTCTGGTGGGATAATTTCCCGTAGGATGGAAAGGCATCTACTTTGAAATAGACATCTCCTTCGGCGGGATAGGCCATGTCTTTTTCAATGAGGACTGCAATCAGGTCCAGCATTTCAGGAATGTGCTCGGTCGCCTTGGGCGTTAATGTGGGCGGGCGCACACCCAGTTTACGCATATCTTCTTCGTAGGAGGCGATGAATGCCTCAGAAACGGCTTTGAAATCCTGTCCTTCAGCCTGGGCGCGATGAATGATTTTATCATCCACATCAGTGTAGTTTTTAACATAATGAACATCCTGACCCTGGTATTCGAGGTAGTTGCGAATGGTGTCAAAGATGATTGCAGACCGCGCGTGGCCTAAGTGGCAGTCGTCATAGACCGTCATGCCGCAGACATAAAGTCCGATTTTACCCGGCTTCTGTTGAGGTAATACTTCTTTTTTTCCTGTGAGGGTATTACTGATTTTCAGCATTCAGCTGTATTCCTTCCGATGCTCATCCCGACTTTTCCAACCCGCCTCGCCAATCAGCGGCACAAAAAGGCAGGGGGTTAATGATGTTTCAGTGATGGCATCATCTCCTTTGACTATTTTTCTCAAGGTCTGAGACAGTTGTGTGCCGATGGGAATGACCAGTCGCCCACCGATTTTGAGCTGTGCCACAAGATCCTGTGGGATTTCAGGTCCGCCCGCAGCGACCAGGATGGCATCAAAAGGGGCTTCACTTTTCCATCCACAACTGCCATCTGCCAGGCGCAGTGTCATATTTCGGTAATTCAAATCATCTAGGCATTGACGGGCTTGTGTCAACAAAGCTTCAATGCGTTCAATGGCATAGACGGCTCCGGCAAGCTCGGACAGAATCGCAGTCTGATAACCCGACCCGCTGCCGACTTCCAGTACTTTTTCATCGCCTTTCAAGTCCAGTGCTTCCGTCATTAAAGCAACCATGTAGGGTTGAGAAATGGTTTGACGGGCACCAATGGGTAGCGCGTGATCTCCATAGGCTTGTTCTTGAAGGGCTTCTGCCACAAATAGATGCCGGGGGAGCTTTCGCATGACTTTTAGGACGCGCTGATCCTGAATCCCTCTCGGAATCAATTGTTCATCAACCATGCGCTGGCGTACTCGATCAAATCGATCCATGAAAAATTACTCTGAGCAAAAGAGGTGGATTTTAACTGAGGCCGGAAGGGCTTGGCAAGGTGATCGGGTCGTTCATGTTTTAAAGGATACGTTTTTGAGCAATAGGAAACGCAGCTATCCTTCTTTTTTTCGGATGCAGCTGGGGCAGGCAGTCTTCCCTGTTTTGCCAAGTTGAAATTTTCGGACGGCGGCGTTGTGCTCCTTTAATGTAAATGAGAAGTAGTGGGTGCCGTTTTTTTTAGAAACAAAATAAAGATAGTCCACGTCTGCCGGATACAAAGCCGCATAAATCGCCCCTTTTCCAGGGCTTGCAATGGGTCCCGGCGGCAAGCCTTTCACATAATAGGTATTATAAGGCGAAGCATGTCTTAAATCTTTTCGCGTCAGATTGCCGTCAAAGTTGTCCAAGGAAAAAATAACGGTGGGGTCGCTCTGCAAGCGCATCTTTTTTTTGAGTCGGTTGTGAAAAACCGCAGAAACAATCGTCCGCTCTGCCGGAACAGCGGTTTCCTTTTCAATAATTGAAGCCAGTGTCACCACTTCCCGTTGTGTCATTCCCATCCGGGTCGCCTGTTTTTTGTAAGAATCGTCGTAGACCCTCAGAAACTGATTGGCGATTCGCTTTATAATCTGGGCGGGTGGAATTTGTTTTGTAAAATGATAGGTTTCTGGAAAAAGAAACCCTTCAAGGCTGTCCCCACCAAAACCGAAAGCCTGTATGATTTGAGGATCACGCCCCATTTTATCGTAGGTTTCGGCTTTTCCCAAACCGGCCCGTTCCAGAATTTGGCTAATTTCCTTTAAGGACATTCCTTCTGGAATCACAACCTGATACTGAAGCACGTCTCCCTTGACCAAGGTATTGAGCAATGTTTCGGGTTTCATTGCACGATGGAGGTGATATTCTCCTGGTTTGATTTGTGTTTCTTGTCCGGTCAATTTCCCAAGCAGACGAAATGAGAATTCACTTGTGATAAGCCCTTCTCTGGCCAAAAGCTCGCTCACTTCACGAAAGGAGGCGCCCGAGGCTATTTCGATCAGTTGCTCACTGCGATCTTCACTTGGTGAACGCACTAAAAATTGATTGGCCTGAAATAGGCTAAAGGCGATAAAAAGGGAAAGAGACAGAAGACATGCGAGGGTGATTTTTTTGATCATAATCACTCCCTGAAAGGGTGAAAATGTTGATAAGACACATTCCCGACCGAGAATAAAAAAAGAAGAAACAGATTACGAACACTTGTTATGAGGTTGAAGAAGACGCGCCAGGTTTATTTTGTTTTCCTTCTTCCCACTGACGAAATTGAGCAGAGAGTGTCTGCAACTCTTTTTCCAGGCGATTAAAATCACCTTTTGAGGGAAGCGAAACCTTGTTGACAACACGATTGCAAAGCGATGACATTTTCTGATCCAGCTCATCTTTTCTATGTTCAAAGCGATTTTCGAGCGAGGTAATCAATGATTTAACCCGAAGTGCTTCTTTGCTCTGATTTTCTTCCCCTTTTGTGACAAGGGTATCAAGGACTTCTTTCATGCGACCAGAAAGGCCGAGTCCGACAAAGGCGATTTTTTTTGCGGTGCTAAACATCTAAACACCTCCTCAAGCGTATTTCAGGAATTTTATTAAGACATTTCTCTAATTATTTCAATTGATTGTGCCAAGGCCGCCTCCAGCTTGTCCGGTCGTTTTCCACCGGCTTGCGCCATTTCTGCTTTACCGCCGCCACTGCCATCCACCAGGGCTGCGAGCGCTTTGGCAATTTTTCCGGCCGGATATTGTTTGGCCCAATCAGATGTCACCATCACAACAATGGAAACCTTCTCGCTGTCAGGAGAGGCCGCTCCCACAATGATGATACCAGATCGCAGCAAATCGCGTAAATGATCGGCTCGTGCCCGAATGACCTTGATCTCCGTAGGTGAAATCTTTTCAGAAAGTACGGACATATTGCCGATTTTTTGAACAGTAGAGAGTGGATCTTTATCGCCATCGCCCTGCTCACTGCGAAGTTTTTCGATCTCTTGCTCTTTTTCCTGAAGTTTATTCAGGAGCTTTTCCGTTCTCTGAAGCACTTCATCTGGTTGAGCCTTGAGTTGTACCGCCACGGCTTGTAAACAATGCTCCTGTGTTTTCACCCATTCGTAGGCCGCGCGTCCGGTCAGGGCTTCAAGCCGTCGAATGCCAGCGGCAACACTGCCTTCTTTCACAATTTTAAAGAGACCGATTTCGCCGACTCCGCCGCAATGGGTGCCACCGCACAATTCACTGCTAAAATCTCCCACCGAAACCACTCGCACTTCATCGCCATATTTTTCCCCGAAGAGTGCCATTGCTCCGGTATCGACCGCAGCTTTCATTGACATCACTTTCGTCTCAACCACCGTGCCTTCGATAATCCGCCGGTTCACCTCAGCTTCGATGCGATCAATTTCAGCTGTATTCAAGGGCGAAAAATGCTGGAAATCAAAACGGAGTCGGTCGGCAGAAACGAGGGAGCCCGCCTGCTTGACGTGGTCTCCCAGTACCTCCCTCAAGGTTGCGTGCAGTAAGTGCGTACCGGTATGGTTTCGCGCGGTGTCGTGGCGGGTCGATTGCTCAACCTGGGCTCGGTAACTTTCTCCAACTTCAATTTTGCCCCGTTCGACCTTTCCGTGATGGAGGTTCAAATCGGTCAGTTTTTTATCGCTACGATCAATCCGTACCCCTGCTTTTTTTGAAGAAAGACTGCCCGCATCTCCTGCCTGTCCCCCTGATTCAGCGTAAAAAGGGGTCGTATCAAGCAGCAGTGCGACTTCATCTCCCGCCTCAGCCGATGAAACAGATTCGCCGTCCTTGATAATAGTCAGTAAAGTTGTTTCGGTCTCAAGTTGCGTATAGCCCACAAAATTGCTTTTTCCATGCAGATCCAGCAGTGTTTTGTAGATTGCATTGCTTTTTGTGGCGGCAGTATGCTGATCCCCGCCAACCCAGGAACGTCTCGCGCGTTCCTTTTGATCGTTCATGGCTGCTTTGAATCCAGGCAGATCAAGTTTGAGTCCGCTCTCC
>CAZRYI010000063.1:0-9389 GCA_964604255.1 uncultured Nitrospirota bacterium | reverse complement strand
CAGATCGAAGCGCAAATTGAGGCGACTTCAGATGTCCAGGAAAAATCACAACTGGGTCTGCGTTATGCCGAAATTCAAGGTCAATTTGAAGCAAAAGGGGGATACAGTCTTGAGTCGGAAGCAAAAATTGTGTTGGCCGGACTGGGCTTTAAAGAAACAGTCATTTCCGGCAGCACCGATGCCCTAAGCGGCGGCTGGCTCATGCGCGTTTCTCTTGCAAAACTGCTTGTGGCGCAACCGGAACTCCTGCTTTTGGACGAGCCAACCAACCATCTCGACCTGGAATCCGTCATTTGGTTAGAGGGCTTTTTGAAGGCCTATCGCGGCGGCATTCTCTTTATTTCTCACGACCGCTCATTTATTGATGGCCTTTGCAATCGTGTGTGTGTGATCGAACACGGGAAAGTCTCTGTCTACACCGGGAACTATGGTCGCTACCTTGCCGCAAAAGCGGAGTCGGCAGCCATAGTGCAGGCGACCTATGAAAATCAGCAAAAAAAAATCGAGCAGACCCAGCGTTTTATCGACCGTTTCAAAGCCAAGGCCACCAAGGCGCGTCAGGCTCAGAGCCGGGTCAAACAACTGGAAAAAATTGAAGTGATCGCACCAGTCGCTGTGGAGAAACAAGTTCGCTTCAGCTTTCCGCAACCGGAACAAGGCAATCGCGAAGTCATCCTGCTTCAAAATGTTTCAAAATCCTACGGGGCATTAAGTGTCTTTAATGCACTCGACCTCAGCATCGAACGCGGAGAACGTGTGGCCCTTGTCGGGCCGAATGGTGCGGGAAAATCCACCCTGATTAAAATACTGGCCGGTGCGCTGAAGATTGATGAAGGCAAGCGAGTCGTCGGTAGTAAAATGCAACTGGCCTATTATGGTCAGCACCAGCTGGAAACCCTGAGTCCCAATCAAACACCGCTTCAGGAGATTCAATCGGTCGCATCTACCGCCGCCCCTTCTTTTTTACGCGGCATCCTGGGGGCATTTTTATTTCGGGGGGATGATGTCTTCAAGCAAGTATCGGTATTAAGCGGGGGCGAAAAAAGCCGTCTGGCTTTGGCAAAAATGCTCGTCAAACCAGCAAACTTTATCCTGCTGGATGAACCCACAAACCACCTGGATATTCCCTCTCGAAACGCACTCGAAGCGGCCCTCAAGTCTTATAACGGCACCCTCTGTTTTATTACACATGACCGCCACCTGATTCGCGAAGTGGCCGACACTATTATTGAAGTAGATCAAGGTCAAGTCACCCGTTTTCCGGGAGACTACGAACATTATCTCTACAAAAAAGCAGAAATGGCTGCCAGAAATAAAAATATGGCTGTTGCGTCAGCACCTTCCAAGCAAAGCTCTGGACGATCAGGAGGAAAAACAGAGGCGAAACAATCGGCAAAAGAGAAGCGGCGCGCTGAAGCGGAATCACGGAACCTGAACCACCGTGCTCGCCAATCACTCAAAAAAAAGATCGCGACGCTTGAAACAAAACTAGACGAAATGACCCAAGAATACGAGACTTGCGTTACTGACTTATCGAATCCTGACATCTATCAGGACAAAGACCGCTTCCATGAAATCATGACCCGGCATAACCTGCTTAAAGATAAAATTGATCGGGATACTGTCGCATGGGAAGAGGCTTCTGAGACTTATGAAGCCTTGTAAATCTCTAGGCCGATTGATCTTTCGCCTGTTCGCTTAAATCAGCCAGGCGTTGCAGGGCTTCCATCGGTGTCATTTGGTTTGCATCAATTTTTTGCAGGGCTTCAATGACTGGATGAATAGGCTGCGAAGCAGGGGTTTCGGCTTCTGTTTCCATCGCGTTTTGCATTGGGGATGAAAAAAGGTCTGGCTGTTCTGCAAATTTTTTCCCTCCGACACCGGTCAAATGAGTGTAAAGCGGTGATCCGATGGCATTTTTTTCTAAGGCTTTCAGCACGGCTTTTGAGCGTTTGATGATGGTGGGTGGCAGCCCGGCCAGCCGCCCGACTTGGATGCCGTAACTTTTGTCGGAACCTCCAGCGACCATTTTCCTCAAAAAAACAATCTCTTCTCCCCATTCCCGCACAAGCACATGGTAGTTTTTAATGCCTTCATACACGACGGAAAGTCCAGTGAGTTCGTGATAATGGGTCGCAAAAAGAGTGCGCGCCCTGAGTGTATTCTGAACATATTCCGCAATGGCCCAGGCGATGCTGAGTCCGTCAAAAGTGCTGGTGCCCCGCCCAATTTCATCCAACAGAATCAGGCTTTTGGATGTCGCGTGACGGAGGATTTGCGCCATTTCAGTCATCTCAACCATGAAGGTGGACAAGCCTTCACTGATGGCATCCTGTGCGCCAACGCGTGTGAAAATTTGATCCACCACACCGATGGTGGCTTTTCGTGCGGGCACATAACTGCCCATCTGGGCCATGAGCACGATGAGGGCAACCTGACGCATGTAGGTTGATTTTCCGGCCATGTTCGGGCCGGTGAGGATGAGCAATTGTTCTTCCGGGGGAGAAATAACGGCGTCGTTTGGAATGAATGTGTGTGCAATGCCCTGTCCACTTTGTTGTTCCAGCACGGGGTGGCGGCCTTCGATAATGCGAATTTTAAGCGCGTCATTGACCAGCGGTCGGCAATAATGGTTGCGATGGGCGACTTCAGCAAGGGCTGCAAGTAAGTCGAGTCGGGCAATTTTTTTTGCCATTGTTTGGATACGAGCGGTCTCTTGCGCGAGGTCGTAGCGAATTGCTTCAAAGGTGCGGGATTCCAGTGTGGCAATGGCATCTTTTGCCCCGCTCAACTTTGTCTCCAACTCCGTGAGTTCCGGTGTCATAAAACGTTCAGCGTTGGTGAGCGTTTGTTTGCGAATGTAGTCCTCGGGCACATTTTTAAGCCGACTTTTGCTCACTTCGATGTAGTAGCCAAAAACCCGGTTGTAACGGACTTTGAGTGATTCGATGCCCGAGCGCTGACGTTCTTTCAATTCGATTTGTGTCAGCATGGATCGGCCTTCTTTTTGGAAGTGCCGCAGTTCGTCGAGTTCCTTCAAATAACCGGCCTTGATGACCCCACCGTCTTTGATGGCAAAAGGCGGGTCTGGCACAATGGCCTTGTCGATCATTTGACAGACCGATGCCAGATTGTCCCAGCTTGTCAGCAATTCAGCAATCAGAGGCGGGTGTTGTGCTTCAGCGAGCTCTGGCTGCATGCTCGTATTTTCTGTTTTAAACAGTGTGTGATGGATTTCTGGCAGTAGCGCAAGGGAGTCTTTTAAGGCGATGAGATCACGGGGCTGGGTTGCTTTCAGGCTGATCCGTCCGATTAGGCGTTCGAGATCGCTGATCTTTTTGAGTCGTGTTTGCACCGCTGTCCGCAGGGAGGGAGTGTCGTAAAAAAAGGCGACACCAGCCTGCCTTTTTTCAATCGCTTCAGGTAAGCGCAGCGGCCTTAAAATCCATTCTTTTAAGAGGCGGGCTCCCATTGCGGTGACCGTAAAATCCAGCAAATGAAAGAGGGTTTGTATTTTTTGAGTCCGCGAAGTCGGCACCAGGTCAAGATGTCGCAGAGCGAGCGGATGGATTCTCAGGCTGTCACTGGACGCAATGGGGTGCAGGCTGGCGATATTGCCGAGCGCGGTTTTTTGCTTGTCCTGGATGTGTTCCAGCAAGGCTCCGGCGGCGGTGAGAGAAAAACGCCCCCCACCCAATGAAGCGACGGTTTGCAACTTGAAATGCTTTTTTAAGACCTCGTCTGCATCGGCCTGCGAGAAAAAAGCGTTCGGAATAAAACGGATGCTCCGCTGCTCAGAAAGGATGCTGATTTCTGTGGGGCGCTCCTGATACCGGGCGCTAATCAAAATTTCTTTCGGGGCAATTTTGATCAGCTCACCTTCAATTTCCACCCAACTTGCGTCGCTGGCGAGCAGACGAAAATCGCCGGTTGATAAGTCGAGACAGGCAAGACCGATTTGTTTGGCCTCTGTGACGAATTTGCCTTTTTCCCAAAGCAGTGCAGCCAAATAGTTGTTTTCTTTGGCATTGAGCAGCTCAGGATCAATGACCGTTCCGGGGGTAATCACCCGGACAACTTCCCGTCGCACAATGCCTTTGGCGATACTGGCATCTTCGACTTGTTCGCAGATTGCGACGGATTCTCCGGCCCGGATCAGCTTGGAAATATAACCCGATGCCGAATGGTGGGGAAAACCGCAGAGCGGGATGGCGTCTTTTTTGTTTTTATTTCGGGAGGTGAGGGTGATCTGCAAAATTGCAGAGGCCTTGACCGCATCGTCAAAAAACATCTCATAAAAATCACCGACACGAAAAAAGAGAATAGCGTCAGGATGTTGCGCCTTAACCTCAAGAAACTGCTTCATTAAAGGGGACGTCGCTTGTGCCATATTGCCTCATGCTCTGTAATTAAAAAATGCTGGAATGTAGCGAAAATGGGGAAGAAAAGGCAAGCTGAATATTAGGGAATTTAGTTCATTTTTATTGACGGCTGCGTTTTGCGGCGAGTGCTGTCACTTCGGCAATCAGGACGGATTCAAGATCTTCTGAGGCGACTTTGCGCACGACCTCACCTTGCACAAAAAGCATCCCACCCCCCTTGCCACCGGCGATGCCGATGTCGGCTTCTTTGCCTTCTCCGATACCGTTGACGACGCAACCTAGAATCGCGACATCCAGCGCTTCGGTGATGTGGCTCAGTTTGTCTTCCAGCCTGTTTGCCAGTTTGATGACATCAAACTCCAAACGACCACAGGTGGGACAGGCGATGATATTGATGCCGCGTCGCCGTAGTTTAAGGGATTTGAGGATTTCATAAGCAACGCGCACTTCTTCGACGGGATCGGCGGCCAGGGAAATACGCAAGGTATCTCCGATGCCCTCAGCCAATAAAATGCCTAAACCCACAGCGGATTTGACAGCGCCGCTTGTGGCGGTTCCCGCTTCGGTGATGCCTAAGTGAAGGGGGTAGTCCGAGTTTTTTGAAAACAGGCGGTAGGCTTCAATCGCCAGACCGACTTCGGATGCCTTGAGAGAAACTTTTGTTTCGTAAAAATCGAGTGATTCGAGAATGGCGATGTGATTTAAGGCAGAGGCAACCATGGCCTCTGGTGTCGGGTAGCCGTATTTTACCAGCAGTGTTTCTTCGAGGGAACCGGCATTCACGCCGATGCGGATGGGCACGGCCTGATCTTTGGCCTGTTTCACCACACGTTCCACCCGATCCCGCGAGCCGATATTGCCGGGGTTGATGCGAAGGCAGTCTACTTTTGCGTCTAAAGCCAGGAGGGCGAGCTGATGGCTGAAGTGGATGTCGGCAATGAGGGGAATACTGATTTGTGATTTAATCTTTGGCAGGGCTTCGGCAGAGGCTTTGTCCGGCACCGTGACCCGGACGATTTCACAGCCGACTTCTTCGAGGCGATGAATTTGTTTGACCGTCGCTTCAACATCCCAAGTGTCGGTCGTTGTCATGGACTGAATCGCAATCGGCGCATCACCGCCGATTGGAACCGATCCCACAAAGATTTGTCTGGTAAGACGTCGCTTAATCCACTGTGTCGCGGTCATGAACTCGGGTTAACAAAAAAACGTATGATGTCGTTATAAATTGCAAATACCATCAGGGAAACGATGAGAAACAGGCCAACTTGCTGTGCAATTTCCCTTTTTTTAATGCTGACGGGACGACCGATGACGGCTTCAATCGCAAAGAAAAAGAGGTGTCCGCCATCCAAAACGGGGATGGGAAACAGATTGATGATCCCTAAGTTAATGCTTAAGACTGCGGTAAAAAGGACAACACTTAAGAGTCCCTGAGAGGCCTGATCGCCTGCCATTTTAGCAATCATGATGGGGCCACCAATATTGTCCGCAGAGATTTTTCCTTGAATGAGTTTGACGATGCCGACGACATTCAAAACAGTGCTGCTGATGGTTCTGTCCATCCCCATGACAATCGCATCAATCAGTCCGTAGCTTTTTGTGATTTGGTCTCCAGTGGGCAAAATGCCGATGAGCCAGAGCTGTTTGGGATCACCGAAAACATCTTCAACTTCTTTGACCATGGGTGTGATCACCAGATTGGTTTCGCTGCCCTCTCGCATGACCAAGAAATCAAGTCCGCGTCCTTCGCTTTTTTGCAGGGTGGTGCGAATGTCTTCCCATTGTGTGACGGTTTCCTGCTCAATCGACAGAATTTTATCTCCTGCAAGTAAACCACCCGCCTCGGCGGCGGAACCTTCCTGAACTTCTCCAACATCGGGGGTCAAGGCAGGCACACCGACAAGGAACACACCCACAAAAATAAAAAAAGCGAGCATGAGATTAAAAAAAGGACCGGCAAAAACTATGGCGATTTTTTTACTGACGTGTTGCGTTAAAAAGGCACGATCGGCTAACTCGGAATCGACTTCTTCGTTCGGGTCATCTCCCAGCATTCTGACATAGCCGCCAAGCGGGATGATAGAGAGACAGTACTCTGTCGGCCCTATTTTTTTCGAGGCGATTTTTGGCCCGAAACCGACCGAAAAGGTTTCGACTTGTACGCCGCACCATCGGGCCACAATAAAGTGACCGAATTCGTGCACGACCACCAAAACCCCCAACACCACAATAAATGAAATAATCGTTGTCATTTGTTACGCTCCTTTCACTTCGAGCTTGTTGCTAACTTTCAACAAGAGCCGATCTGCGCGATCGTTTGTTCGCCTGCTGAGCGCGCCCAGGCGTCAGCCGCCATTACATCATCAATGCTCTGTGCTTTTTGAGGGAGATGGGCGTCCACTGTTTTTCGGATGACGTTTTCGATTTCTCCAAATGCGATTCTTTCATTCAAGAAGGCTGCAACGGCGACTTCGTTAGCCGCATTTAAAACCGATGGCAGCGTCCCCCCTGCTTTGAGCACTTCATAAGCAAGGCTCAGTAGTGGAAAACGTGTAAAGTCGGGTGCTGCAAAGTTTAGTGTGCCGATGGCAGCGAGATCAAGTGAAGGCAGATCCAGAGCGGTTCTTTCAGGATAGTTGAGCACGTAGGAAATCGGAACTATCATGTCAGGCAGGCCCATTTGGGCGACCACCGAACGATCAACAAATTCCACCATGGAGTGGATAATGCTTTGCGGATGGATGACGACATCGATTTTTTCAGGCGGCAGATCAAACAGCCACTTGGCTTCAATGATCTCAAGTCCCTTGTTCATCAAGGTCGCGGAGTCGATAGAGATCTTCGGGCCCATCTTCCAGTTCGGATGATTTAATGCTTCTTCTTTTGTGACTTTTTGTTGCATCTCTTTGCTCAATTTTAATAAAGGTCCGCCCGATGCGGTGAGAACGATGCGTTTGATGTCGATATGCCGCTCACCGTTGAGGACCTGGAAAATCGCCGAATGTTCACTGTCAATCGGCAGAATCGTCAGACCTCTTTTTTTGGCTTCCCCCTGAATAATCTCCCCTGCCATGACCATCGGTTCTTTATTCGCCAGGGCGACTGTTGTGCCCGTTTTTATTGCACTTAAGGTTGGGATCAGCCCCGCCGCACCCACAATGGCAGAGATCACAAGGTCTGCTTCTGAAAGACAAGCCACCTGTTTGATACCTTCTTCACCCACCAACACCTCGGTATTTAGGGTCCGGATGCGACGCGCTAAAGCGGCCGCAGACTTAGGGTCTGCTAATGCAACAACCCTGGGTTTCAGTCGGCGAACAATTGCCTCAAGCTTATCATCGCTCGATTTTGCGGTCAAACCAAGGATTTGGAAGCGATCTGGAAAGCGATTGATGATGTCGAGGGTATTGGTGCCGATGGAGCCGGTGGCTCCGAGAATGACAATTTGTTTCATAGTGAAGCGTGATTTGATCGGATCAAAATCAACCTGCTGCGAAAATGAGGTAATAATAAAGTAGCGGTGCCGCAAAGGCAATGCTATCCAGTTTGTCGAAAAGCCCCCCATGCGCCGGGACGAGGGAGCTGGAATCTTTGACGCCTGCCGAGCGTTTCAGCAGGGATTCACAGAGATCGCCCAAGATACCGAATATGCCCAGAAGTGGTGCAAGAATAAGTAGATCTGTCCAGGAAAAAAGAGGGATGAAGGTGAGTTTGGCCACCGCGGCCGCAAGAAAAGTGGTGATGACACCTCCTATGGCACCTTCAACTGTTTTATTCGGACTGACTCTGGGTGAGAGTTTCTTTTTACCCATGCCTCGGCCAATGTAATAAGCGCCTGCATCTCCTCCCCAGATCATCAAGAGCAGCAGAGAAATCAGGCCCATGCCAGCGGGGTGCTCTCGAATTAAAATCAGGTGGCTCAAAAAACCGGCGATGTAGATGACGCCCATAAAAAGCACAGCACTGTCTGCAAAGGCAGGTTTGATGTCCTTGAAGGTTGTCAGGGTGTGCAAGAGGCAGAGCATCATAATGAGCGTAAAAATACCGGAAAGCGGGGAGATTCTTAAAAAAATGGTCGTAAGCAGTAGAAAGCCCAGCGCTAAGCCAAAAAAAATCGCACCTCTTTTTTCTTTAGGAAGAAAGAGCAAGTAAAATTCATACTGAACACGCAGAATGACCGCGGAGATAAAAAGAAAAAAACCGCCCGGCGGCAGTGTCCAAATGAGGGTCACGAGAATGGGCAGGAGGACAATGGCTGTGAGAACGCGACTGGAGCGGATAATCTTTACCTTTCGCTTTGTTTGTTGGGGACCGATCCAAAGCGGCGTTCTCGCCCTTGATAGTCGAGCAGGGCAAGGAGAAAGTCACGTTTTCGGAAATCGGGCCACAGGGTTTTGGTGAAGTAGAGTTCGGTATAAGCAACCTGCCAGAGGAAAAAATTGCTGATTCTGATTTCCCCGCTGGTGCGAATCATCAGGTCTGGATCGGGTAAGTCTTGCGTATAAAGATAGCGCGAAAAAAGGGCCTCATCTAAATCTTTGACTGAAATTTGGTCTTTTTGAATTGCCACGGCGATTTTTTTAACGGCATCAACAATCTCTGTTCGCCCGCCGTAACTGAGTGCGAGCACGAGTGTCATTTGCGTGTTATGCCTTGTTTTTTCTTCTACAGTCTTGATTAAGTCGGAAACCGAATTTTGCAGGCGATCAATCTGACCGATGGCCAGAAATCGGATGCCGTTTGACATCATGGTCTCGAGTTCTTTGATCAGGTAGCGTTCGAGTAGAATCATCAATCGTGTGACTTCTTTGAGCGGACGATTCCAGTTTTCATTTGAAAATGCGTAGAGGCAGAGGTGTTTTACGCCGATTTCTCTGGCAAAAGTGATGATCTCTCGAACAGAGCGAATGCCACGTTGGTGGCCCGATATTCGTGGCAAGTGTCTCTGCGCCGCCCAACGTCCGTTACCGTCCATGATGATGGCAACACGGTTGGGCCGGGTGT
>CAZRYI010000062.1:0-9502 GCA_964604255.1 uncultured Nitrospirota bacterium | reverse complement strand
AATTTTTTGCGTAACACGGGGTCCTGCGTGGCAATACCCACCGGACAAGTATTGAGATGACATTTCCGCATCATGAGGCAGCCTTCCACAATCAAAGGTGCCGTCGAAAAACCAAACTCTTCCGCACCCAGGAGAGCGGCAATCACGACATCTCGTCCCGTCTTAAACTGTCCGTCGGTTTGAATCCGGGTTCGCCCGCGCAAATCGTTCAGCACGAGCGTTTGATGGGTTTCGGCCAGACCCAGTTCCCAGGGCATTCCGGCATATTTAATGGAAGACGCGGGAGAAGCGCCCGTGCCGCCCGAACCACCGGCAATTAAAATCAAGTCGGCATGGGCCTTTGAGACCCCGGCGGCAATGGTGCCGACACCGATTTCGGAAACAAGTTTGACTGAGACTGCTGCTTTCGGATTAACATTTTTCAGATCAAAAATAAGTTGCGCCAGATCTTCAATCGAATAGATGTCGTGATGAGGTGGCGGAGAAATCAGGGTCACACCCGGTGTCGAAAATCGGGTTTTAGCGATAATTTCATTGACCTTGTGACCGGGAAGCTGACCACCTTCACCCGGCTTGGCTCCCTGAGCCATTTTAATTTGAAGCTCTTCTGCATTCACCAGATAGTTTGTCGTGACGCCAAAACGACCGGAAGCAACCTGTTTGATGGCACTGTTCCGTTCATCCGCAAAACGCTCTACGGCCTCCCCGCCTTCACCCGTATTGCTTCGACCGCCAATACGGTTCATGGCAATGGCAAGGGTTTCATGTGCTTCTTTGCTGATAGCCCCGTAAGACATCGCCCCGGTCGTGAAGCGTTTCATAATCTCTGAAGCCGGTTCAACTTCTTCTATTGGAATGGCCTGGGCCTCCCGAAACTCGAAGAGTCCGCGTAGCGTCGTGTGCTGTTTGGATTCATCATCAACGAGTGCGGAGAATTTTTTAAATTCCGACTCACTGTTTTGTCGACAGGCGTGTTGCAGGGTTGCAATGGTTTGCGGGTTCCAATTGTGATGTTCCCCTTGCACGCGATAGTGGTATTCACCGCCGAAGTCGAGCTGAAGAATGGCGTGAAAAGTGTGATAGGCAATCTTGTGTCGTTTCAGGGTCTCTTGTGCAATCACCTCAATGCCGATGCCGGAAATTCTAGAAGGCGTACCCGTGAAATAGCGGTCAATGGTGGGCTGATCAAGTCCCACGGCTTCGTAAATCTGCGCGCCGCAATAACTTTGAACCGTCGAGATGCCCATTTTTGAAAATATTTTCAAGAGACCGTTATTGATTGCCTTGATGTATTTCGACTCCGCAGTGGATTCATCAATTGTTTCGGGGAAATAGCCTTCGCGTGCAATGTCGGTCAGGGTTTCAAAAGCAAGATAGGGGTTGATGGCACCTGCCCCGTAGCCGATTAAGAGGGCAAAATGAGGCACTTCTCGGGCCTCACCCGTCTCGACAATCAGGCCGACTTCGGTACGGAGTGATTCTCGAATGAGGTGATGATGCACTGCCGAAATCGCCAGTAAACTCGGAATAGGTGCCAAGGTTTCATCAACACCCCGGTCACTTAAAACAATGAATTTGTAACCGGCCTGAATGGCAGCGCTGGCTTGATGGCAGAGTTTGTCCAGGGCGATTGCCAGTTCTTTGGGGCCATTGGCTGCCCGAAAAAGCATCTGAAGCGTCTTTGTTTTGAAATGACCATCGGAGATTTGACGAATTTTTTCTAAGTCGGCGTTGGAAAGAACAGGCTGTTGCACCTTGATGCGACGTGCATGTTCCGGGGTTTCACCCAGCAGGTTTGCTTTTGGGCCGATGGTTGTCACGAGCGACATGACTAAACGCTCGCGAATCGGATCAATCGGAGGATTCGTCACCTGAGCAAACAGCTGCTTGAAATATTTAAAGAGCAATTGCGGCTGATCGGAGAGCACCGCAAGCGGCGTGTCATTGCCCATTGAGGAGGTCGCCTCCTGACCCAGCACGGCCATCGGCGTCAGAAGTACCCTCAAATCTTCGATGGAATAGCCAAAAGCCTGTTGCCGTTGGCGAAGTGTTTTATGGTTGGGCTGGTGCAGATTGAGCGGTTCCGGCAATTCATTGATACTGATGCGGTGAGAAGCCACCCAGGCGCGATAGGGTTTTTGAGCCGCCATCTGCGACTTGATTTCTTCGTCGTCGATAATGCGACCCTGTTCCATGTCGATCAAAAACATCTTGCCGGGTTGCAGTCGTCCTTTTGTGCGAATTTCTTCAGGTTTAAAGTCGAGCACACCGGTTTCAGAGGCCAGCACCACCAAGTCGTCCTGAGTCACCAGGTAGCGGGCCGGTCTTAAACCATTTCGATCCAGTGTCGCCCCGACCAATTTACCATCCGTAAAAGCGATGGCCGCTGGGCCGTCCCAGGGTTCCATCATGGAGGCGTGATATTCATAAAAACCACGTAAATCAAGATCCATATGCGGATTGCCTGCCCAGGCTTCCGGGATCAACATCATCATGGCGTGAGGTAAAGAACGTCCCCCCATGACTAAAAATT
This sequence comes from uncultured Nitrospirota bacterium, assembly GCA_964604255.1. GTDB lineage: Bacteria > Nitrospirota > Nitrospiria > SBBL01 > JAADHI01 > JAJDBU01. The sequence goes on along the minus strand of CAZRYI010000062.1, from coordinate 6,969 downwards.
CTAAGGCATTGTCAAAACAGGCCGAATCACTCTGATCGGGATAAATCACTGGGAAAATTTTCTCAAGATCATCCCCAAAAAGCTTGGAAGAGAAGCGTCCCTGCCGCGCCCGCATCCAATTGACATTGCCTTTTAAGGCGTTGATTTCTCCGTTGTGACAGGTGTAGCGATAAGGATGGGCCAGGGGCCAGCTTGGAAAGGTGTTGGTTGAAAAACGGGAATGCACGAGGGCCACGGCGCTCTGCGTATCCTCATTCCTCAAGTCGGGGTAGAAAGCTGGCAATTGGTCAGGCAGTAGCAGCCCTTTATAAATGATGGTGGTGCATGAAAGGCTGCAAATATAAAACGAAGATTTCTCCGAGATGGCTGAATCGCGCACCGCATTTTCGACACGTTTTCGGATGAGGTAGAGTTTTCTTTCAAACTCCGCTTCGCTCAAAATATCGCGGGCGATAAAGACCTGCTGAATCGCTGGCAGGGTATCTCTGGCAGATTGACCGATCACTTCAGGTGCGACCGGCACTGCCCGCCAGCCAAGAATACGTTGATCTTCCTCCCGAATCACCTTTTCAAAAATCTTCTCGCAGGAACGTCGGTTTTCCAAATCAGCGGGCAGAAAAACCATACCGACACCGTAGGCACCGCGTGGCGGCAGGGTAATACCAACATCGCCCGCTGTCTGCTCAAAGAGGCGGTGAGGCATTTGCAGCAGAATACCCGCGCCATCGCCCGTATCAGGATCACTTCCCACGGCACCGCGATGTGTCAGATTTTTAAGAACTTTAAGGCCTTTTTGGACGATATCGTGAGAGCGAGCCCCTTTTATATTCGCGACAAAACCAATGCCGCAACCGTCCTTTTCAAATCGGGGATCATAAAGACCTTGTGCTTTGGGGATATGGGAGGAGGCAGGGCGGTGATTTAAACGACTAGATCTAGGTTTCATGAGGCTCCATCTATACACGGTTCCTCTTGTTATCAGAGGAAGTAAACCCTGTTTTTTAGCATGTGAAGCTCATTTCCGTCAAGAGAAAGCAAGGGCTTTGCCCTCAATATCGAGACATTTCAAAGCAATAATTATCTTTAAAAACAACAGATTAAAAGTATTTAATTAAAGTAAACTCTAAAAGTCTTTCAACAGAGAGGCTTTCTTTTTGCGATATTCTTCCTCAGTGATCAAGCCTTCTGTTTTGAAGCGTTTGAGTGCCCTCAGTCGCTCTTCCACCGTTTTTGTCGTCATCGCAGCAGGAGCCTCCGAAGCTGGAGGAACTGAGGCTGAAGCTGCAATGCCCTGATAATCAATCACAAGCCAATGATCGTCAGTGCCGTCGAAACCAAAACTGTTTTTATAGCGTCGATGCTGCCGAAATTCGTCTTCAAACAAAGTAAAGCTGTATCGCCCTTTTTCCGAACGCGGTATCGCTTGCTCGGCAGTCTGCATTCGACTGCCTTTTCTCATGGGAATTCGATAATATTTCAAACGAAGATGCAGACGTTCATCCTTGAATACCAACATACCCGAGCTCACAAGCACCTTCGAAGCATCCTTCGGGACTGAATAATAGAAGTGAACCTTTTCGCCCGGCGAAGCCTCTGAGAGGGCTTTGGCAAGCTGTATTGAGACCAGCTCACTGTCTGTTGCATCAAATATTTTGCTCTGTTTGTCCTTCCCCGAAAAAATCATCTTTAAAAAACCGCCACCTGGCACCACTTCCAGAGACTGCAAAACATCTTGAAGCGTTTCGGCTGAAATGCGAAAGGGATGATCGTAGGGTGCGGGAAAATCAGGGCTCGCAGCAATCTTGACCTGGTCCAACTCCACGAGCAATGTGGGTGCTTCATGCACCACCCGACGTAAATGCGCATTGCCCGCGCAAGAGACCAGAAAAAAAGAACTTATCAATAAAGCCAGGTATCGCATCGTCATCCCCTCCAAAAAAGAAAGCGGCATTGTAGTTGGAAAATGGCACGGGCTTCAACTCATCTCATCGCAATAGAAGATGAAGTGAAAAAAATATTCACACAGCCTTGTCAAAATCGAGTAGACTGTCGCCCATGTCTACACAAGTTCTCATTTCCTGCCAAGCACTTTATAAATCTTACGGCACAACAACCCTGTTTTCCGACATCTCATTCGGCATTTTTGCTGATGAACATCTAGGGTTGATTGGCCCGAACGGCTCGGGAAAAACCACCTTATTGAAAATACTGGCTGAACTGGAGTCGCCGAGTGAGGGAAAAGTCTCAAGGAAACGGCAGCTCAGGCTGGTCTACCTTGCTCAGGAAGACCAGCTCGATCCCACAAAAACCGTGATCGAAACCCTTTTTGAGAGCGAGCCGGAAGTCGCTGATAACTGGGCCTCGGATCGGAACATACGAAAAATCGTCGAGCAAATGGGTTTTCCCGATTTAGAGCAGAAAGTCGAAACCCTATCCGGGGGATGGCGTAAACGCTTGGCAATTGCTCGGGCACTGATACAAAAACCCGACCTTTTGTTCATGGATGAGCCAACAAACCACCTCGACTTAGAAGGTATTTTATGGTTGGAGGCACGTCTGAAACGGGCTGATTTTGCCTTTGTATTGGTCAGCCACGACCGAGTGTTTTTAGAAAATACCAGTAATCGTATTCTCGAACTCAACAAGGCCTACCCAAAGGGCTACATCAAGGTTGAAGGCAACTACAGTACTTTTTTGACGCAGCGAGAAGCGATGAAAAACGCGCAGGCCCAGCTTGAGCAGAGTCTTTCCAGCAAGGTACGGAGAGAACGGGAATGGCTGCAACGCGGTCCGAAGGCCAGAACAACCAAGGCGAAGTCGCGCATTGGACAAGCAGGGGTATTAGAAAAAGAACTCAGCGAGGTCAGCGGACGCAATCGAGAAAACAAACTCACACAAATTGATTTTGAGGCCAGCGGTCGTAGAACGAAAAAATTGATCGAGGCTCACTCCGTTAGATTAAAGCTGGGAGAAAAGACCGTTTTTGAAAAGCTAAACCTCGTGCTCACTCACGGCACTTGTCTGGGCATATTGGGTAAAAATGGCAGTGGAAAAAGCTCCCTGATTCACTTGCTCAGCGCCGAACTTAAACCCGATGCCGGAACAATTAAACAGGCCGATTTTTTAAAGGTCGTAACCTTTGGTCAAAAACGAGAGCAACTGGATCAAAGTCAAAACCTCAAAGAAGCCCTTGCAGAGGGAGGGGGGGATCAGGTGATTTATCGAGATCGTCCCATCCACATCGTCGCCTGGGCCAAGCGCTTTCTTTTTTCAAAGGCACAACTTGCGCTGCCGCTTTCTCGACTTTCCGGTGGAGAACAGGCGCGAGTATTGATCGCCAAACTCATGTTAAAACCGGCGGACATTCTGCTGCTGGATGAACCCACCAACGACCTCGACATTCCAACACTGGAAGTGCTGGAAGACAGTTTAAAAAATTTCCCCGGAGCCATCGTGCTCATCACCCACGACCGGTTTTTATTGGATCGCCTGAGCAATCAACTGCTTCATCTTGAGGGCAACGGAAATACAGCATTTTACGCAGATTATGCACAATGGACGCAGTTACAAAAAAAGTCCGGGAAAGAAAAAAAAACAAAAAAAAAAGTGCCTTCAACAAAAGAAAAAGTCGAAAAACAACCTATAAAGCTTAGTTACGAAGAACGGAAAGAACTCAGTCGCATTGAAGGCAAAATCGAAAAAGCACAAAACAAAGTCGATCAATTAAAACAGCAATACGAAGACCCCAAGGTCGCAAGTGACCCAGAACGCCTGCTCACCCTCTCCCAGGAAATATCAACAGCAGAAACCACCGTCAATCAACTCTACCAACGCTGGGAAGCACTTGAGTGATTTGAGAAGCTAAATTGAAGAGTGCTTTTTGCGACTATCTGAGGTGGCGAATTGATCTGAAAACTAGCACTATTGCCATTACATAAGAGCCAGAGCTTTCGCCGGATCCTTTTGGAGGAATAAATGAGTCAGAAATTTTCGCCGGATTATCTTCACTGTCGTTATATTGATAATCTCTAAACTCTACACCAGAATCCGTCCGAATGGCATAATTCCAATGCGCACCCCAACCCTTCATTTCCATGCAGCCATATATAGCGTATTGTGTACCGATTGGATAAATATCCATCAGTCCTTTTTGGACACGCATTGGTACCAATGTGTCCCATGACCCCCCTTGGGAAATATAGCACTCCGATTTAAGATGATTCATCACGGCTTTGACCAATTGTTTCATCCCAGCGAGAGAGTAGTTTTGCCAATCATCTGGCGTAAGACGAACTTTGGATAGATCTTTTCCCTCTCTCTTCAGAAAAGCAGCAGCAAAAGACTGTTCACTCTGAGTTTGAGGAAAACCTAACATTTTTGCCACACTACTACTTGTGGTTTCTAGAATTCCTGCGACAGTACAAAGACCGCAGTTTACCTTTCCATACTTAAGGCCACCGTGATTTACAAACATTGCCATCCTCCATCGAAGAGTGATTTTTCAACCTGACTTTGATTTTTCGTTTTTATTTTTTGAATTTCGGCCTGAATTCCAACGTGACTTCTTGCTTCCAAATCCCGCCAGAATTCGCTCAAGTTCCAGATTTTTTTTGTAGCTTGATGTCTCTTGTCTTTCAGGGCCATCGATGAAGCTAACCCGGCCGCGCACAGACCTGAAATTCAAGTAAGAGATATGCGGTCGGGTTGAGCGACAGACTGTGTGAAAGCTCAAGGTCATTTTTAAAAATGGAGCGATTGAGTCGTTATTGGGTCAAAAATCAACACTCAAACCCTAAAACATACCTCTATAGCCTATTATGTGGGGAATATTTTTAAATTTTTGCTCGATTAAATAGTTTTCACACCGTCTGTCGATTGGTTAGGCTTCATCAGGTTTTCATTGTATTAACGCATCAAGTATTACCAAAAGATGGTCATTCGGATATTCCTTGAAAATTAATTGTCGTGTCGGAGGCGGAGAATCATTTGAAATGTTTGAAAACTGCACCATTTTTTGTTGTTTCATATGAATCTTTGCCTCGGAAAGAATGTCACGCTCTAAAACACTTGTGGGGCAGTCTTGCCACACAAGCCAGAATTTTTCGCCATTTGGCAGGACGGTGGTCTCAATAAGCTGTGTTCCATTTTTGCGTCCAGGCCATTTGTCATCTGAGAGGGTCTGGCCAGAAAAGATGCAGGAAATAATAATAGAGTGGTTTGGTTCAGGTGGAGTTATCCACGTAAATTTTTTATTTTTCTCAGAATATTGTTTCCATACCTTAAGTTGATCGGAAGCAACAGCAAACTGCAATGGAGTGACAATACGTGAACCAACATGAGTTTTGCGCTGCCATCTATTCTGGTGACGCGAGCCGCCTATAGAAACAACAGCCTCTTTCTGACTTTTTGCAAATTGATCAGTAAGACCTGCATTGCATTCGCCAGATTCGTGCAAACTAATCTTAATTTGATCAGCTATATTTCTTACAGAAGCATAAACATTACTTTTACCTTTTTGGCTCCAAATACGAAAAAATGCAGATTGTGGTTCTGGAGAATGTCCAACGACAACTCTTGCTTCAAATTTATTGGATACTCCTCCAGATGTTTTCATATTCGCTTGCCCCAACGAGTCTGTAGAAAAACATCGAAAACTTTTAAAATACCGAAAAATAGGGATACCCAAATAATGTCTCGACCCGAGATCGTCGATTACAGGCCACCCTCGGCGGTCGAATTTTTCGTGTATTTTTCATTTTGACTTATCCTACAGTCTCAATATGGAAATAAGCAGCGCGCGTCTGACTTGATGGCCTGGCGTTATCCGCCCACCGAGTCTCCCGGTGCCTCAAATCGCAAGAGTTACACGAGTCGGGTTGAGCGACGGGTTAGCTGAAATTGACATAATAGTGTCATTCCTTTTTTTCATGAGCAAAATACCAAAATTTTTTTTCGTCGATTCCTGTATCTCGACAAAACACACCATTTTTCAGAGTCGAGTTTGAAAAAGTAACCGTATTATTTTTAATCAAAATACCCTGCATTTCAGCGCCACAAACAAGGTTATCGGACAACCCCCACTCCGAACGGACACCATCGCTAAGACTCCCACCAATGACAATAAAAGTTTGATCAATTTTTTGAGCAGGATATGAAAATGATTTGATCTCTCCCTTGCCAGTACGAGAAAAATAGCACGGAGGAGAGAGAGTGAGTACGTTATCCTGAGGGATCAACAACCCCTTTCCATAAAGGAAACATGTCCCGGTTTTCTCACGAAGGACTAATTCCTTTCCATCGATAGCTATTGTTTCCGCCAGACTATTTGAATGGGTGACTAAACACACTCCCAGTACAAGTAAATATGTTCCTATTTTTATATTTCCCAAAACCAAACCTCTCTTCCAAGAGTTATATAGTGAAGATCTCCCCCTTTCATTTTATACCTGTTCCAAAGGTCAATGTGATCTGTCGGCCCCCAGCCATCTTTTATAAAAATAATCCCAGTTTTATCTCAAAATGTCTTTGAGGTGGCGTTCTTATATACCTTTACGGAACCAAAAATTATTTTTTCACTTTTTATCCAATTTGCCAATTCTTGAGCTGCGAGTATATGCTTTGGGCTGTGCTTAAAACCCGGATAGCACCTTCGATTTGGATACATCCTGTCAAATGACCCAGTCTTGATCCCAGACTTTTCCAGAGAGACTCCCATTCGGATTGCACATTGATTTTCGAATGTCTCCTCGTCGCAAGGATATCCCGGACAGGGATGATTTCTTCAAAGCACATGAAATGGGACTACAAGCATTATTCTCTCCAACTATCTTGAAAATTTTTTATAGGGACAATATATTCTAAACTGTTACCTGCCAACGTTAAAAGATTACCCAGCTAATATGGAAATAAGCAGCGCGCTGTTTATGGCACAAGTTTTCATTGATATGGTTTCGTGGCTATCCAAATGGT
>CAZRYI010000061.1:0-9571 GCA_964604255.1 uncultured Nitrospirota bacterium | reverse complement strand
TGCGCGAACCGCTCTTGAAGGTCTTTCCTCCTGCTCTCTTAGGTCGGCTCGTTGTTATTCCATTTTATCCCTTGAGTGACGAGATGATTTCTAAAATTGCGCGTCTACAACTGGGGCGTATCGAAAAGCGGATTCAGGAAAACCACAAGATACCCTTTACCTATGATGACGAGGTAGTCAAGCTGATTGTCAACCGCTGCACAGAACTTGAAAGTGGTGGACGAATGATTGATTCAATCCTGACCAATACCATGCTGCCAAAGATCAGTGGAGAATTTCTAAGGTGCATGATGGAAGGGACGCCGGTTGAACGAGTACATGTCAGTGTGGCGGACGAGGCATTTGGATATGAGTTTGAATAAGTGTGATGGCCGTCTCCATTTTGTGCCCCATTTTTATAACAAGAATGAGCCATTTATTATCTCGAAAATTATGCTGAAATAGAATATGTCATCATGAATCACTATTGGAAGATATCGCAATGAATAAAGTTGAATATTGGTATTCTGATGATAGTTTTATTCGTGCGGAATCGGCAATTAAAAGAGCGATCGGGCAGTATGCTAACAGGAATAGATGGATATATATTGGATTAACCCAACAACGTCCAGAAGATCGATTTTCTCAACACCAGAGAAAATGGGAAGAGGGACATAGGTGGGATCGAATGATTGTCATATATCACGCTAAGACTTTTACCTTAATGCATACTGTTGAAGATAGGCTCATAAAATATGTACAAAAACAAATAGATATTGGGAAATATGATTGCGAATTAATTAATGAACTAGACTCACAACACACTCAGGTCGCAAAAAATCTTAATGGGTATTGGGTCTACATTCTTCTTCAACAATAATCAATTTTACAATTTATTTAAACTATCGCGAAAGGTAAGTTATTCAACAATACCAAGATCTATGAAATGAATAACCAGACCGTACAAGAACCCAAGCTCAAAAGGAGGCTTCATTCATGAGTAGAACGCAGGAAAACCGCTCAATCGGTGTTACGACGCCACTGGGTAATGATGTGCTTCTTTTGCGATCAATGAGTGGATCGGAACAGCTTGGCAGACTCTTTGAATACCAACTTGATCTGGTGAGCGAAGCACCCGACATTGATTTCAGTCAGCTCGTGGGTGACAAAATGACTGTTCGTTTGGAAAAGTTAGATGGTGAAACCCGCTATTTTAATGGTTTTGTCAGCCGGTTTTCTCAGGTGGGTTTTGTCGGAGCGTATACCCGTTTTAGAGCCATTCTTGTGCCCTGGTTCTGGTTCCTCACGCGAAATGCCGATTGCCGTATTTTTCAAAATATGACGGTGCCGGATATTATTAAAGAAATTTTTGGTGATCGCGGTTTCAGTGATTTTGAAGAATCTCTCACGGGTGAATACCGTACTTGGGATTACTGCGTGCAATATCGAGAGACGGACTTTAATTTTATCAGTCGTCTGATGGAGCAAGAGGGCATCTACTATTATTTTAAACAGGAAGAAAATCTCCACACAATGGTTTTGTCTGATGCCTATGCTTCCCATGAACCCATTCCCGGCTGTGAAGAAATTCCTTTTTATCCGCCAGATGACGGTGCCATTCGTGAACGTGACTACATTGATCACTGGACTGTGACACATCAAGTGAAGCCCGGCATATTTGCACATAACGATTTTGATTTTGAAGTACCACGTAAAAATTTACATGCCAAGTCGATTATTCAGAGAGAGCATGCAAAATCCGACTATGAGGTTTACGATTCTCCTGGTGAATATATTGAATCGAGTGACGGCGATTCGTATGCCCGTATTCGCATCGAAGAGTTACAGTCCTCATTTGAAACTTTTCAGGGAGAAGGCAATGCACAGGGATTGACGGTCGGGGGACTTTTTAATCTGATCAATCTACCTCGGGAGGATCAAAATAAAGAATACCTTGTGGTTTCAACAAACTATCAGCTTCAATCAAACATCCTCGATGCAGATGGTGCAGATGCAGAAGGTCCCACTTTTAGTTGCTATTTTACGACAATTGATGCTCAGACTCCTTATCGACCCGAACGCCAAACTGCAAAACCGACAATACAGGGGCCGCAAACGGCGATTGTTGTGGGCCCTTCGGGTGAAGAAATCTGGACAGATGAATATGCTCGTGTGAAGGTTCAGTTTCACTGGGATCGCTACGGGGAATCGAATGAAAACAGTTCTTGTTGGATTCGAGTGAGCCAAATCTGGGCGGGAGCCGGATGGGGTGCTATGCACATTCCGCATGTGGGTCATGAAGTGATTGTCGAATTTCTTGAAGGGGATCCTGACCGACCGATTATCACAGGGCGTGTCTATCATGGTAACAACAAACCCGCTGATGACCTACCGGGAGAGAAAACCAAGAGCGTGAACCGGAGTTTCGGGGACAATGACTTTGTTGTCGAAGATAAAGAAGGCGACAAACATATCCTCATTAAACAAGCCTGCGGAAACGAAATTCACATGCACGAAACCACACCCAACATTGAGATCAAACAGGAATGCGGCAACGAAATTTTGATGAAAGCCGACGGGCCCGACATAGAGATTAAACAAGCCTGCGGTAATGAAATCCTAATGCATGAAGCAGAAGGCATTCAAATACGGGATAAATTTGGAAATGAAATTGTGATGGATGCAGTCGCTGGCACCATGAAACTTCGTTCGCCAAGTCATGAATCGGTGATTGAACTGGGGAAAAGTATCTGGCTGGGTACAATGAGTGATTTAAGGAGAAGGAGCGACGGAAATTTTTTCTCAGTTATCCATGGCAGTAAGGATGAGCATGTCTTTGGGCCGGTGAAAGTTAAATGGGATGGCATCAATGCAAAAATTCACGGCGGTTTAGTTTCGGACACTTTTTACGGAGGACAGCATAGTTCTCTTTTTGGGGCAAAAATAACGCTTAATGCCGCTCGTGAGGTGAGCGTAAACGCGCTTGATCGTGACCGAAAGTCGGATGGGCACATTAGATATGACTCTGAAAAATTTATTCACCTGATTGGTGGTCCGAGTGACGATTCTCAGATGATGTTATCTGAGAATTCTGCTGATATTTCATCTGGGGACGATGATTCAATATCCATAAATAAGGGAGAATCGATACAAATAAACAGCAGTAAAAAAATAATATTGAAAGCCGATGAAATAATTTTAGATGCAAAAACGATCAAATTAATCGCAAGTACAGAAATATCTACACCAAAGGCTAAAATTAAGGGGCCAAGTCTGGACGTCTCGTAAACTATCGGCAATGGAGATTTTAATCAAAAAACATAGTGACCAAAATACTGAATTCTGGATCTATGCTAGATCATCAAAAATAATGGCGGCTGGTTAATATTGAAAATAGTGAACAAAACATTATTCCAATCCGCCAGTGTGATTGGACAAATTAGCTTCCCGAAGCATTCACTTACCTTGATCGTAAAGGGTACTTTTGATTTAGTCCTTGATGATAAGGTTGTGCCCTCAGAGAAGCAAATTTTTTCGACAGGCGAAGAATCTTATCCTGACGATGAAGAGGGCACAGGGAGTTGTCGTTACGAGTCCGACTTTGCCCATTTTAAACCTCATTCAGACCTTCTATTGGTAGGCAAGTGTTGTTGTCCGAGTAACAAACCCATTCAGGTATGCCGTGTAACTTTTCAGGTAGGTGAAAAAGTAAAATCTCTGGCGATTTTCGGAGATAGATATCGTAAAGGAATATTAAAAAAAAGTTCAATCCCAGAACTCTTTACTGAAATGGAACTGCGGTATGAAAATAGTTTCGGCGGTGAAGGATATAAGAAAAACCCCATTGGCTTAGGATATAAAAAAAAAATAGCTGAAGATGGCTCAAACCAATGGTTACTTCCGAATATTGAAGATCCCCAGAACCTTATTCGTTCGTCATTCGATCATCCAGAACCCGTAGGGTTTGGCCCTTTAGGGAAGATGTGGCAACAGCGGTATACGAAGGTGGGAACCTACAAGGGTAAATGGCTCAAAGAACGCTGGCCCTGGTTTCCGAAGGATTTTGACTGGGCTCACTTTAACGCAGCACCCCCTGATATGCAGGTTGAAGGCTATCTTAAGGGAGACGAAGAACTCTATTTTGAGAATCTCCATCCGATTCATTCCAGTTACCATTCTCAGTTACCCGGTTTAAGAGTTCGCTGCTTTCTGAATGAGTTGCACCCAAATGATCAAGGTGTTCGGCAGACCCTTTTTCGAGAAGTGCCGATGAACCTCGACACACTCTGGGTCGATATGGATACCGAAAAACTAGTGCTCGTGTGGCGCGGTGTAGCCAACATTAAATCAGAAGAATACGAAGAAATTGAACATCTCTTCATCGTCTCTGAAAAATTGGAAGAAAAAAACCAATCACTTGAATATTACGAGACGCTATTTAAAAAGACCTTGGCTGAAGAAAACGCAGAAGAAGAGTATGAAATAAAACCCATAGAACCCCTAGAGGTCGAAAACACTACTGAGGTAGACGCGGAAATTGCCAAGGCTGAACATCAACTACAGGCAACCTTAATTGAGGCCGGTATTGATCCCAACAATCTACCCGAGCCAAGAGAGGAAGATAAAGCGAAGGAAATCCAGATTTTGAAGGAATTGGGTTTCGAGGAAGAAACGGAAATATCCGCATTGACCCGTGAAACTGTTCAGGAACGTATTGCTCGTGGCGAGGGTTTTGCCAAAGAAGACCTAAGAGGGATCGACCTTTCCGGCCTTGAGATGAATGGTGTGGATTTTCAAGAGGCGGTATTGACGGATGTGTGTCTTAAGGAGAGTCATCTTTCAGCTGCCAATCTCAGCGGAGCCGATTTGAGTGGGGCGGATCTTTCTGGCGCGACACTACATGGGGCAATATTGAAGGAAGCCGATTGTTCCAATGCTCATTTTGATGGAGCAGACTTGTCCGATGCTGTCTTGGAGGACGCCATCTTTGAGAAGGCACAACTTAAAAAAACCATGTTTGACAAAGTCAGCGCAAAAGACGCCAATTTTTCAGAAGCAAATCTAAGTGAATCCAGCTTTAAAGAAGCGAGCCTTACGGGGGCAGATTTTTCAAAAAGCATACTCAATAGCGCCAATTTTCAAGGTGCCAATCTCAGAGAAGCTTCTGTAGAGGGTGCTGTAGGGATTCAAGTCAACATGTCAGGTGCAGATCTGACAGAATTGCGTGCCTCGGAAGCATGTAACTTTTTACAGGGCATATTTCAAAAAACCATTGGCTTGGAATCTATTTGGGAGAACGCAAACTTGAGTGAGTCCGATTTTTCTTACTCAAAAATGGAGGGAGCGGACTTTAGCTCAGCAAATCTGGAAAGAGCCAATCTTTCTGCTGCCGACATGAAATTTTCCAGATTTACCAAAGCAAATCTCAAAGAAGCCAAGTGTATCCAAATGAACCTCTTTCAGGGGAGTCTAGAAAAAGCTGATCTCACGAGAGCGGATCTCCGTGGTTCAAATTTCTATGAAGTCGAGTTTTTGGATGCCATTCTAGAGGAAACAAAACTTACCTCTGCGAACCTGAAAATGACAAAACTCTCAAAATAAAGCGATAAAGTATGGCGGGATTCTTAACAGCAGCAGAAGTCATTAAAAAAATTGTGGCGGGTGAAATACTGGAGCAGGATCTTTTATCTGAACTTGATTTAAGCGCTTCAATCCTTCAGCACGCAAAACTCAAAAGAATTACCTTTGACCGCGTCAATCTTAGCGGATCTGACCTTAAGGGCGCAGTTTTTGAGGGTGTTGTTTTCAATCAAGTAAACCTGAGTGAAGCAGATCTCAGCAATACAGACCTTTCCGGGGCAATCTTTATCAATGTCGTTTGTCACGAAACAAATTTTACGAATGCGAATCTTTCAGGGATCATGTTTTTTTCAGAAAATATAGCAACTTTGGACCCTTTGAAGGTTGATATCCCCTTAAGTGAATTAGCGCTTCCCGCGCTTACCCTGGAATCCCTCAAGGAAGCGAATATCTGCGGTTTTAGCAAAGGTAAAGCAAGTCTTTTGAATGCGAATTTTTCTAAAGCCTTGTTGGAGGGTGCACACTTTACGGACGCAGATCTTTCCCACGTTCTATTTTCTAAAACGCAACTCTCCCGGACAATTTTTGAACAGTGCACTTTGTCTCATCTGGATCTCAGCGACGCAAATCTTCAAGAAACAAGTTTTAAAAAAAGCGATTTGACCTCAGCAAAATTTTCAAATGCCTCCCTGGAAGGCACTGAGTTTAATGCAGTCAAACTCGATAACACCGATTTGAGCGAGGCGAAATTTAATAAGGCTAGATTTATAAATATTGACCTGACTGGGTTGCGAATAAAACTCCCACGCGAACTTTCTGGTTCCAGTTTTGTAAATTGTGATCTGAGTGGAATGGACTTTTCTCATTGTATTTTAAATGAAACGGATTTTAGCGAATCAAACCTGACGGGGACTTCTTTTGAGGAATCAGAATTACGAGGTGCAAAATTTGAAAAATCATCGCTAGAAGGGGTTAACTTGACCGGTGTTGACCTCAGCGAAGTGGATTTTGCAGGAGCGCAGCTCACGAAAGCAAAATTTATCGGCTGTAATTTAACCGACAGTGACTTTTCGAGCGCCTGTTTAAAAGAAGCTGACTTCAGCAAGGCACTCCTCAAAGATGCGACTCTTTCAGGGGCTGACCTTTCAAACGCCCTCTTTGTGGAGAGCGTATTCGACTACTGCGAAATGAGCGAATGCCGAATCGACGGGGTTGATCTACGGAAAGCAAAATTCAACAACACAGATCTCGAAGGTGTCGATTTGACGAGCACTCAGATTAAAGAAACAGACTTTACCCTATGCAATATGAAAAAGGTTAATTTAGCGGATGTTGATTTATCCAAAGCTGATTTGACAGATTCAGATCTCTCTATGGCAAATTTAAGCGGGGCACGGCTTGATCATGCCATTTGTGATCAGGTGAACTTTTTAGAGGCGAACCTGAGCAATTGTGTGATGACGAACATGCATTGTAATACGGCAGATTTCACAGCAAGCAATTTAGAAGGAAGCAATCTTGAAAGATCCGACCTCAGGTGTTCACGTTTTGAAAAAGCCTTATTAATGCGGGCGAATTTCTCCAAAACCCAATTAGATCGTGCAGAGTTTAACCATGCAAACTGTGAAGGCGCACAGTTTAGATCCGCTCAAATTCCCTACGCTGACTTTTCTCATGCGATTTTGACAGGTGCAGATTTCTCGAAAGCGAATTTATTGCAATCCAAGCTGCATCGTGTGCAGGATAAACAAACGAAGTGGAGCGGCAGCAATAAAAAATTAGTGGAATATACCGACAAGGATCTTGCCGAAGCGGAGAGTTGGTTACCACCAAAACAAAAGGCTTAGGCGCATACTGTAAAAGGAGAATCTAAATGTTCGCTCTTGCTGAAAAAGAATCTGTCAGATCAAAAACAAGCTATTTTGGTCCCGCCCGAGTTCTGGAAGTGAATCAGGCCAAAGGGCTTGTTCTGTTAGAAATAGAGGGCAGGGCAGAAGGTTCAGAGATATGGGGTTGCCTCGCAATCCCTTATGCGCATTTATGTCAGCCTGGGGCAAGTGTCCTTGTTTCGGGAGAAAGCCTTCGTGCGCTTTATATCATTGGCCTTTTAGGGGCTAACCCTGATGAAAAGATGGGTCATCAAAGCTTGACTCTAAAAAACGGGGCAAAGGCACAAATTTCAGAAAATGCTGAATCAGAAAAATTGGAATTTCGATCAAAAACTGGAGAACTCATCTTTGAACACGATCCAGAAACAGGAAAAAGCCGAGTCAACCTTCAGTCGGGTGATTTAGAATTTGTCACACAAGAAGGAAATATTGATTTTATTGCTGCTGGAGGCATCCGCTTTTTGAGTCGACAATCGATTGAAATGAAAAGCTTACTGGGGGTTCGAATATTGACAACCGATCTTTTGGGGAAGGTTTTATCCTCTGTATCCCTTCATTTAAAAAAGTTGTCTTTTCAAAGTCCGGTCATCGGTATGACGGCGCAAAGGGCTGACCTTAATATTGAAGAGTCGAGTTATAGTGGAAAGAACTTTGTTTGCAGAATGGGTCATTTAAAATTGATTTCCGGGAAAGTCGAAACCCTGGCGAATGATATTATTGAGAAAGCCAAAACAGTTTATCGAACTGTCGAGGGTTTAACACAGTTGAGAACAGGGCGGATGAGAACGATGGTCGAAGCAAGCTATCATTTAAAAGCCAAAAAAACTTTTTTGAAAGCTGAAGAGGATTTTAAGGTCAAAGCTGAAAAAATTCATCTCGGATAAAGAGGAGAAGATTTATGTTTCCAGCATCAACAAAAGGAGGAGGGCAATGTTTTGCCTTCCCGGATGTATGCAAAACCCCGGCACCCCCGGCACCGAGTCCAGTCCCGATTCCTTATCCGAATATCGGGATGCCCAATCAGGCAAAAAAAACGGCAACAAAAGTTAAATTCTCTGGCAAGGAAGTTGTGACAAAAAAATCTGAAATTCCACGGTCTTCAGGAGATGAAGCCGGTGTCGCCAAAGGATTGGTGTCGAGCAAAAACATGGACAAAGTAACGTTTAAAAAAGGGAGTTCGAAAGTAAAAATACAGGGGCAGGCTTGTGTTCATCTCACAATACCGACTGGACATAACGGCAGTAATGCCAATATGCCAGCAGGAGCACAGGTTGCTCCCAGCCAGACTAAAGTTCTGGTGGCTTCGTGAGAAATGGATTTCGTCAATGCATCAGAGTGATTTTAAATCATTAAAAAAAGCACTTACTGTATTTATCTGGTTTGTGCAGAGTTCGCTTTCAATCCCTTTGATTTTTATTTTATATCTCACCCTCATACTGGTTCAGCTTGTGAATTGGATGCGGGGAAATCAACCCTTCGGCAAGACAGAACCTTATCTGTTTCTAGGATATTTGTATGAAAAACTGACTGCTTTCCCCAGTGAAAAAATTCCGCCTTACAGCGAATGGAAAAACAAGGACAACACCCCAAAGTTAGGTCAGTGAGTGTAAGAAATCGTACCGTCTAATTGGAGTTATCATGGCCAGTAAATTTTCGGATGCCTATAGTGAGCTAAGAGGAGCACTTATAAAGGGTGGTTTTTCGTCGGACAAAAAATGGAAATCGCTCATAGAGAATGCGAAGAAGCTGACTCAAGATGTAAAAGGTTTTGATCCCGGGCAAAAAGGTCTGCCCTCAGATTTACGAAAGAGATTAAAAAAAGAGGGTAGTGCGAGTCAAGATGAGGCAGTTGCTCTATATGAGGCGGTAGGAGGGAAACCGACTGGTCCTGTGGGAGGAGAACTGAGCAAACGATTGGCTGCGCTTAAAACACTGCGCCATACCTATTTTCTCAAAAAAATGGGCGGTCACAAAGTGTGGATCGTTTCGATTCCGGATTCTTTTTCTGAATGGCCCCATGATGCGTTGAGGGGCGGACTGAATGGTGTGACTGCCAAACTGCTCGACAAGTCTGAGCGTTTTAGCCCCGAAGACAAGAAGCACCTGCGCAATGCATCTCAAGA
>CAZRYI010000060.1:8112-9610 GCA_964604255.1 uncultured Nitrospirota bacterium | reverse complement strand
ATTAGCCCGCTTTCTGCGGCCCTGATGCTCGAAAATGTGAAAATGAGGCGCTTCGGTGAAGATATGCGCATTGAAGGGCGGATCAAAAAATAGCGATGTGTTTACAATTGTTTGGTGTGCGGGCATATTTAAAATAATTTCAGGTAGGGGCGTATTGCAATACGCCCCTACAGACATGAGGTCAAGAAATGATCATTCCCAACAAAAAAATGCGATGTGTGTTTGCCTTATTGCTAGCTCTTTTATTTAGTGGTCTCGCCTCTGTCATTCCGGTGGCAAGCGCAGCCGACAAAACCCTTCAAAAAGATCCGCTCAATCTCTTGGTTCAGGACTTTCTCCTTTCTGAAGATGAACAACAATCTGAAGCACTCTTAAAAAAAATCCTTGTCCACCCCAAAGCAACGATTGATGATTTGGAAGAAATGATTCAGGACGGGCAGCTTTACCCCGCCAAACCCTACGTGGGTTCTCTGCATAACGAAGTCCAGGTTGGTGACAAGGAGATGAGTTATGCCCTTTATGTGCCGACGGACTATGATCCAGCACAGTCCTATCCTTTAATCGTCTGTCTGCATGGGGCGGGATTTAACGGCGATGCCTACATTGATCGCTGGTTGCCCCGACTGGGAGAAAAATCCATATTGCTTTGTCCTTCAATCCGGGGCGGGGCCTGGTGGACACCCGAGGGAGAGGCCCTGGTGCTGGCGGCACTAGAGGTGGTGACTGCGCGTTATCATGTGGATGCAACACGTATTTTTTTGACCGGGATGTCAAATGGTGGCATCGGGGCTTATTTGCTGGGCATGTTTCACGCCGACCGCTTCTCTGCCATTTCGCCCATGGCAGGGGGTATTCCAGATGAAATCTTTCCCTACCTTAAAAACTTTTCGACCTCTTCGCTCTACATCATCCACGGTGCCAGTGATCAGGTGATGCCAGTTGAGCTTTCCCGAAAGGTGAATGCCTACCTGGAAAAAGAGGGCATTCACCATGTTTATCGTGAGCACAATCGAGAACATCCGATGGCAGGCGGACATTTTTTTCCCAAAGAAGAGCTACCCGCCCTCCTTAGCTGGTTTGATGAACAACGCCGGATTGCTGATCCGGCGCAAGTGGCTTCGGTTCGGGATCAAAGCCATCTACAGCCTTTTTATTGGACGGAAATCAACGAAACAAAGGGTGAAGTCGCCGATTTGCAAAGATCCCTCTTTGATGAAAATGATGCCGGGCTGGTGCGTTCGGGGGCTTTTCCCAGTATCACCGCGGGCATTGAGGGGAATAAAATTGCGGTAGTCTCGCATCTTGTTAAAAAAGCCACGCTATTTTTTAATCGCCGTCTGATTGATTATTCAAAGCCGATTGTCATCATTAGCAATCGTCGGCGTTTTGAGTTTGAATTGACGGAAAGCGCTGAATTTTTGCTCAGGGAAGCCAAGCGCAGAAAAGATCGCAACGCACTCTACAGTGCTTCAGTCACAATTGATCTATCTAACTAAGG
>CAZRYI010000060.1:0-8012 GCA_964604255.1 uncultured Nitrospirota bacterium | reverse complement strand
AAGGAGTCAAAAAAACAATGTTTACTGGCATTATTGAAGAAATGGGTCTTGTGACCGGGCTCATCCGTTCTCAAACTTCAGCGCGCATGACCATTGAGGCCAAAGTGGTTATGGAGGACATTGCAGTTGGCGCAAGTATTGCGATCAACGGCACCTGTGTGACAGCCCTCGACCTGGGCCCCAATCACTTTTCCTGCGACATTTCACCGGAGACGGCTCGCCTCACCAATATCGGACTTTTGAATGCCGGAGACCGCGTTAATCTGGAACGGCCCATGCGGCTGAGTGATCGCTTAAGTGGTCACATGGTTGCAGGGCATGTTGAAGGCATGGGACGAATCTATGAAAAAAAGACCGAAGAAAACGCGCTCATCGTGTCCATTGAAATCCCTTCCCAGCTATTAAAATACTGCATTCCCAAAGGCTCAATTACCCTGGATGGGGTGAGTATGACGATCAATGCACTGGATGCAAAGGGCATTACGATTTGTGTGATTCCCCATACCGCCATGCTGACGACTTTGGGGCTGAAAGGTGTTGGCAGAATCTTGAATTTGGAAAGTGATTTAATCGGTCGCTACGTTGAGCGATTGATGGAGAGCGGCGAGATTTCGTCGCCCTACCTGCCGGAGTCCTCATAGGCAAGCAACACCACAGAGATGTTGTCTTCCCCCCCTTTTTCCTTTGCACGTTCCACCATGCGACGACCAACCGCATCCAGCCCGTCTTGCGCTTCTGCAAGCAGTATCGTATTGAGTTCCGAGGCGGAAAGTTTATTGCTTAAACCGTCTGAGCAAAGCAAGTAGATGTCTCCAGAGGCGGGGTTTCGCTCGAAAGTTTCAACCTCAACTTCAGGCGCGGTGCCTAAGGCGCGACTTAAGACATGTTTCTGAGGATGGGTTTCGGCAGCCTCAGGGGCAATAAGTCCTTTTTTTATGTATTGATTCACGAGGGAATGGTCGTCGGTCAACTGTTGCGTTGTGCCGTTTTGATGCAGGTAAACGCGGCTGTCTCCAACAAAACCGATGCTGATTTGTTCGTCTTTTGCCAGGACTGCGACAACGGTTGTTCCCATGCCGCCCAGGGCGGGATCTTTTGCACTGGCTGCGAAAATCTGACGATTGGCATGGGCAATGGCTTCGGCGAGTTGCGGCTCTCCTGCGCCATCTGAGCTTTGAAAATAGTCAGAGATTTCTTCGACAGCCAATTGACTGGCGACCTCTCCGGCAGCATGGCCACCCATGCCGTCTGCAACAATGTAGAGATTTAATTCCTGAAATAGACCGATGCTGTCTTCATTAGAGCGACGGACGCAACCGACATCGCTTATCCCGCTGGCGATAACAGACATGATTTTTTTTAGACCTCGTTTGAATGCGTTGCGTGGTGTTGAATTTAAACAGATTCTTCTTAAACCCACAAAAAAAGGCAAGTGAGATATTCTATAAAACTAGAATCCATTTGTCCACAGATTCAGACAGTGCGTTAAAAAACTGGACAATTTTATCTGTTTTTAGGCAGGGGGACTTGTTCGTATCTTGAGGATTTCTGCCAGGATTTTCCCGGCCAGCTGTTGCTTCGACATCTTCGGGAGTGCAGTTACCTGGTTTTTTCGATTGATCAAATGCACAATGTTGGTATCCACATCAAAACCAGCTCCTGCCATCGTCACATCATTGGCAACAATTAAATCCAGGCGTTTTTTTTTCAGTTTTTTCGTGGCATTTTCGATCAGGTTTTCCGTCTCCGCCGCAAAACCGATCACGAGCTGAGCCTCAGGCCCCTCGGCTCGCTCCTCAAGAATGTCCGTACAAGCTTCCAAATCCAGTGTGCGACCGGCAATGCCGTTTTTTTTAATTTTCTGCCTTGCAGGCGATACCGGGCGATAATCACTCACAGCCGCTGCCATGATCACGATGCTTGCGGTCTGTAGATTGCGATTAAAAGCCTGCTGCATTTCAGCGGCACTTCTGACTGAAATTACTTTCACACCCAAAGGCTCAGCAAGTCGGGTTGGGCCGCTGATCAAGCAGACCTCCGCCCCCCATTGCGAGGCAATTTGTGCCAGGGCATAACCCATTTTTCCGGAAGACCGGTTTGAGATAAAACGCACCGGATCAATGGCTTCTTCTGTCGGCCCGGCTGTGATCAAAATAACTTCGCCAGCCAAAGCCCCGGACATCGCAGACGGTTCATTCTTCGGCAAAGCCGAAAATGACCTGATGATCGCGTCGATGATGCCTTGCTCTGTCGCCAGGCGTCCGACCCCTTCTTTGCCGGAGGCAAGCGGGCCGGATTCCGGTTCAATCACAGTCACACCTCGTTTTTTCAAGAGGGCGACATTGTCCACAATGGCGGGATGATCCCACATGCCTAAATCCATTGCAGGTGCAATCAGGATGGGCGCTTTTGTGGCGAGTAGCAGCGTAGAAAGCAGGTCATCGGCAAAACCTGCGGCCATCTTTGCGATAAAGTGGGCGGTGGTCGGTGCGATTAAAACAAGGTCGGCTTCTTCAGCAAGCCGCAAGTGGGCCATGTCATTTGCAGGATCAAATAGACCACTCAGTACAGGCTGTCCTGAAAAAACCTTCAGGGTCAGCGGCGGCACAAATTCATGCGCGGCGGCAGTCAAAACAACATTGACTTTCGCACCCGCCTTCGTCAAATCCCTCACCAATTGAAGGGATTTGTAGGCGGCGATGCTGCCGGTCACGCCGAGTAGAATTTTTTTTCCTGCAAGCACGAACTTGTCTCCAGGAAGCTGGCTCAAGGTGGAGAGGGAACAGGGCTCTCCTACGCCTTCTCCTTCGGTACTTCGACTTTTTTGGGCGCCGGCATTTCGACTTGTTTCATGGCTTCCCCGAGATAAATGCTGAGATCTTTTTTAACGTCGCCTCCCAATTGCTGTTCTCTTTCGGCAAGCATGGCCTGTCGCTTGATCTCTTCACGACGACGTCGCTCTTCGCGATGGGCGGCAACCGCATCAGCGCCATAGAGGATGTCAAGCTTGCCGGAAAGAATTTCTTCGATGGACAGGGTTGATTCTTTTTGGGCGGGACGAGTCGGAATCATTGGTTTTGCACCTTCCATAATCTGTCTTGCCCTCTGGGCGGCCACAATGACCAGACGAAACCTCGAATCAATTTTTTTACGATCAATGTCAATGGGTAGCGATACGATGTCCATAGTGCTCCTTATTTAAGTGTGAACTGCTTTTCAGGAAATAAACTTCTGTTCAATCCATTGATGATCTGCCTGTCTCATGCGAACACGCTCCGCAAGGATCACCGATTTCAGGTCGTTAATGGCCTCTTCATACACTTTGTTGATAATTAAATATTGGTACTGTTTGTAGTGTTTTATCTCGTCTTTCGCCTTTTCCAGTCGTCGAGACATTTCTGCTGATGACTCTGAGCCTCGTGCAGTCAAACGCTCTTCAAGGATCTCAAACGACGGGGCTAAGACATAAATGTAAACCCCCTCATCGGTACGCTTTTTGAGCTGCATCGCCCCTTGAGAATCAATGTCGAGAATGACATCAATGCCCTCATCCGTCCACTTTGTCAGCAGACTTTGAGAGGTGCCGTAAAAATGACCGTGAACCTTGGCCCACTCAATAAAATCCCCCTGCTCAATTCTTTTTTTAAAGGCGGTTTCATCAATGAAAAAATAATCTTTGCCATCCACTTCGCCCACTCTTGCAGGACGCGTTGTATAGGAGATCGAAAATTGAAGCCGATCCAGATCCTGTGTCACCGCTTTGCACAATGATGTTTTTCCAGCTCCCGAAGGGGCCGATACCACAAAAAGAATGCCGCTTATCGGGGGAAGTTCCTTAGGCAATATTTTGAACCTGTTCTTTGATTTTCTCAAGCTCGCTTTTGAGCGCAAGCACCTGGATCGAAATTTCCTGGTCACTTGATTTTGAACTGATGGTATTGACCTCTCGATGCATTTCCTGCACAAGAAAATCCAGAGATCGACCAATGCCGCCGTCTTTACGCAGAATCAGTTTAAACTGGTCGATATGGGCCGCAAGCCGCGTGCGTTCTTCTGAAATATCAGAGCGTTCCGCAAAAATGGCGACTTCCTGCGCCAATCGCAAAGGATCAACTTTCACCCCCTGCGACAAGTCAGCAACACGGGTTTGTAGTCGTTTGTGGTAGGTGTCCAGCACCCCTTTTTCTCTTGATTTGATGACCGAAAGGCTTTTTGATACCGATTGAAGGCGTTTGCGTAGATCACTGGAAAGTGCTTTGCCTTCGTTTTTTCTCATTTTTTCAAGGGAGGTCATGGCGCGAAGAAAGGTTTTATCCAAGTTTTTTGTTAAGGCTTCAAGCGGTTCAGTGGTTTCGGAAAAAGTGAGCACCCCGCGAAACTGACTGACCATGGCAACAGTAATTTCCCCCGAAAGGGCCAAACTATCTTTCAAGTGAGTCATCTGTTTGACATAGGATGCTGCCGCTTCCAGATCAAGTTTTAAACAGTTTTTAACTTCCGAGCGTCCGCTGCTAGCCACTGAAACTTCAATGCGGCCACGGGCAAAACGTGCCTTCACCTGCTTTTTTATTTTTTCTTCAAGTGAACTAAAGAGACGGGGAAGTCGCACAACAACATCGCAATATCGATGATTGACCGAACGCAATTCAACCGTCAGGGCATGGGTTTTATCCTGCCCCTCTGCGCGTCCAAATCCCGTCATGCTCTGAATGCCTGCGATATCAACCTCCTCAAAAAAGACAAACCCAAATTATAGATCCCTAGATATTTTATGTCAATTTTAATACAGCAGCTAAAAACTTGACCAAATTTGATCGGCGAACTAGAATGACCCAATGTCTACACCAGAATTTGTTCATCTCCACCTGCATACCGAATACAGCCTGCTCGACGGCGCAAACCGCATCAAGCCTCTGATTTCATCTGCTAAAAATTACAACATGCCCGCCATCGCCATCACGGATCACGGCAACCTTTTTGGTGCAATTGATTTTTATCAGAAGGCCAAAGCAGGCGGCGTGAAACCCATTATCGGCTGCGAAGCCTACCTGGCCCCCGGACATCGCACCGAAAAGCAGGGGCATGGCGTGAATGGGGATGACTACGATACCAGCGTCGCCAACAATCCCTATTATCATCTGATTCTCCTGGCCTCCAACCTGACCGGTTATAAAAACCTGATGAAGCTGGTTTCCATCGCCAACCTTGAGGGTTTCTATTACAAACCCCGAATCGACAAAGAAGTATTGGAGCGACATAGCGCAGGGCTGATCGGGCTTTCCGGCTGTCTTCGGGGTGAAATCCCTTTTCTTTTAGCACGCGGACTCGAAAAAGAAGCCTTGGCTGCTGCCGATGACTATCAGCGCATTTTCGGCAAGGAACACTTTTTTATCGAGATTCAGGACAACGGGCTTGATCTTCAGGTGAAGGTCAACCGCCAGTTGATTGCGCTCGCCAAAAAGAAAGACATTCCCATCGTCGCAACAAACGACTGCCACTACCTGCATAAAGACGATGCGCACGCCCACGACATCATGCTCTGCCTTCAAACCGGCAAGACTATCAACATGAAAAACCGGATGCGCTTTGAGACAAAGGAACTCTACTTAAAATCGCCCCAGGAAATGACAAAAGCCTTCGCCGAACTGCCGCAGTCCATCAGCAATACCCTCCGCATCGCCGACATGATCAAACTCGACCTTGAGTTCGGTGTGAACCACCTGCCCCACTATCAGGTGCCGGTCGGCATGAGCTATGACGGTTATCTGGCTTCACTTTCTGAAGAAGGCATGAAACGGCGACTCGACCGGATGAACGGCAGTCGTGTGATGGCCCTTTCTGAATACGACAAACGCCTGAAAGTTGAGCTCGACGTGCTCAAAGTCATGGGTTACGCCGGTTATTTTTTGATTGTCTGGGACATCATCAATTATGCACGAAACAACAACATCCCCGTTGGGCCAGGTCGTGGTTCTGCCGCCGGAAGCCTCGTGGCCTACGCCCTGGGCATTACCGATATCGACCCCCTGACACACGGCCTCATCTTTGAGCGTTTCTTAAACCCGGAGCGGGTCTCCCTGCCGGATATCGACATGGATTTCTGCATGGATCGCCGGGAAGAGGTCATCCGCTACGTCACCGAAAAATACGGCCATGACCATGTTTGCCAAATCATCACCTTCGGCACCATGGCGGCAAAAGGGGCTTTGCGTGATGTGGGTCGCGTGCTCGAAATCCCTTACGCCGAAGTGGATAGACTCGCAAAACTGATTCCCACTACCCTCAATATCACCCTGGATGATGCGCTCGCTCAGGAACCCAAGTTGAATGAAGCGGCCAAAGCAGACCCGAAGATTGCAGAATTGCTCGACCTGGCCAAGCAGTTGGAGGGGCTTTCCCGACATGCTTCAACCCATGCCGCCGGGGTGGTGATTTCTGATGCCCCACTCACGGATCATGTGCCGCTCTACAAGGGCAGCAAGGGTGAAATCGTCACGCAATATCCCATGGGTGATATCGAAAAAATCGGCCTCATCAAGTTCGATTTTCTGGGGCTGCGCACACTCACCGTCATCGATATTGCCATCAATTTTGTGCATCGAAAATTAAAAGAAACCGGCGGAAAGTGTTTTACGGCCTCAGAGATTCCGCTGGATGATCCAGACACCTACAAGCTCTTTTGTGCCGGGGAAACCACCGGCATCTTCCAGTTAGAAAGTTCGGGCATGGTGGATCTGCTCACCAAGATGAAACCCTCCACCTTTGAAGACATCGTTGCCATTTTAGCCTTGTACCGTCCCGGCCCCATCGGAAGTGGCATGGTGGACGACTTTGTGAAACGGAAACAGGGCAAAAAAAAGATCACCTATCTTCACCCCAAATTAGAACCCATTTTAAAAGACACCTACGGCATCATCGTTTATCAGGAACAGGTGATGAAAATCGCCAATGTCCTGGCTGGTTTCTCCCTGGGCGAAGCCGATCTGCTGCGTCGCGCCATGGGAAAGAAAAAGTTCGAGGTCATGGCCGAGCAGAAGATCATCTTTATCGACCGAGCCGAGCAAAAAGGTGTGAAAAGGGCGAAGGCCGAAAAAATATTCGACTTGATGGAATATTTTGCCGGCTACGGTTTTAACAAATCGCACTCAGCCGCCTATGCCCTGATTACCTTCCAAACCGCCTATTTAAAACGACATCACCCTTCCGAATTTATGGCCGCCCTGCTTTCCTGCGAAATGGGCAACTCTGACAAAATCGTTAAATACATTACCGAATGTCGCCAGATGGGCATTAAAATCCTGCCGCCCGATGTGAATGAGAGTGATAAAGCCTTTACGGTCGTGCCAGATGGTATTCGCTTTGGATTGGCCGCCATCAAAAATGTGGGAGAAGGGGCGATTGATTCCATCCTTGCATCACGAGAAGCCGAAGGTCGTTTTAAAACCCTCTTCGATTTTTGCAATAAGGTAGACCTGAGAAAGACCAATAAACGCGTCATCGAAGCCCTGATCAAATGTGGTGCCTTCGATTCCAGCGGGGCAAAGCGGGCCGTGCTGATGGATGTGATGGAGCAGGCAACCCAGCTTGCTTTGCAAAATCAGAAAGAAAAAGAAAGCGGACAGATGTCCATGTTTGGCGGTTCGGGCGGCGAAGGGTCGGGCGAGGCTTTTTCGCCAGAACTGCCCGATGGCCCAGAATGGCCCGACGACAAAATTGCCAAATTAGAGCGGGAAGCCGTCGGTTTCTACATCACCCATCATCCACTCAGCCGCTTCACTGAAATGCTAAAAAAACGCTCGGTCACCGCGACAGAAGATTTGGCTTCAGTTGAAGATGACCGCGAAGTCAGAATTTGTGGCATGATCATTCAAAAACGGGTGACGCTCACAAAGCGGGGGGATCGCATGGCCTACCTTCGCATTGAAGATTTGACGGGCAGCGTAGAGGTCATTATTTTCCCCGATTTATATCGCAGTGCCGCCACCTTTTTTGAAGAAGACATGCCCTTGCTC
>CAZRYI010000059.1:0-9642 GCA_964604255.1 uncultured Nitrospirota bacterium | reverse complement strand
ACTCGGCTTCGTGCCCAGTACATATCCGTGCCATCTTCAAAAATAACGTACACAAAAGACACGCCGAAAAAGGAGTAGCCGCGGACGAGCTTGGCGTAGGGCACAGACAACATGGCCGTGGTGAGGCTATAGGTGACTTGATCTTCAACAACCTGAGGATCCTGTCCCGGATAGTCGGTCTGGATAATCACCTGAACATCTGAGAGATCTGGAATGGCATCCAGCGGGGTATTTTTCAGCGCGATCAGCCCACCAATCACAATCAGCACAGTGAAGAAGAGAATCAGGAAACGGTTATTGATTGAGCCGTCAATAATTTTGCGAATCATGGCGATATCCTGTCTGTAGGGGCACCCCTCGTGGGTGCCCTCTCACTTAATTTCTGGTTCTTTGTGATTCTAAGGGCACCCACAAGGGATGCCCCTACGGGATTGTTTTTGTGTTTCTGCCCAAGCACCCATATTCTGTTCAGGGCACCCACGAGGGGTGCCCCTACGGGTTATTCTGACCCCTGTTCTTCTTTTTTGAGTTCCATCATTTTTCCGACGGCTTCGTTCAGGCGGCTTTCGGAATCGATGAGAAACTGCGCTGAAGTCACCACCTTTTCGCCGGAACGTAGTCCTTCAATAATTTGGCTGAGGTTGCCGGATTCGATTCCTACCTTGATGGGTCTGGGTTCAAACTTCCCTCCATCCAGCGCAATAAACACCTTTTCACGGCCATCCGCCCGCATAATTGCTTCGGAGGGGATGACAATGGCATCCACCTGTCGTGCAGCCTGAATCCTCACTTCGGCATACATATCGGGTTTCAGCATGCCCTTGGCGTTGTCAAATTCGAGACGGACTTTGATGGTGCGGGTTTTTTCTTCGACATAAGGATAAATGTAGGTGATTTTGCCTGTGAAGGTCTTTCCGGGCAGGGCTGTGAGTGTCATCTCTCCCGTATCACCCACAACAATCCAGGGTAGTTCGTATTCGTAAATATCAACATAAACCCAAACCTTTGAAAGCCCGGCAATGCGGTAGAGTTCTGTTTTCGGGGTCACGAACTGTCCCTGCCTTGCGCCGATTTGCAGGACAAAACCATCAAAGGGCGAGTGGATATGTAAAAATTGTTTAATTTTCCGATCTCTTTCCAGTTCCAGAATCTGATGTTCCGGCACATCCAGCAGCTCCAGACGTTCTCTGGATGAGGACGCAAGGGTTTTTGCGCCCTGTTTGATGCTTTCAGTGGGGCTATCGGCCAGCACTTTTTGATTGTCCAATGCTAATAAATATTCCTGCTGGCTGGTGACTAACTGCGGCGAGTAGATGCTGAGCAGGAGCATGTCTTTTTTAACCGGTTGTCCCGTTTTATCAATATACAGTTTTTCGACCCATCCCTGGGTTTTCGGGTGCAGACGGGAAAGGTATTCTTCATCGTAATCCACGCGCCCGATGGTCTTGATTATTCTTGAAAGGGTCTTGACCTCCGCCACCGCCGTGCGCATACCAATATTTTGTGTGGTGACTGGGTCGATGGTCACGGTGCCTTTTACCGCATTATCATTTTTTGCATCATTCGCATAAACAGGCACATAGTTCATGCCCATTTCGTCTGACTTGGGGGTGGGAGAAGTCATACCGGGTTTTGTTGGATGACGGTAAAAGAGTGGTTTAGGACCTGTTTCTTCAGCCGCAAAATTTTCGGTTTGATTCGGGTTTTTGTTTGCGAACCAATAGCCTCCAGACAAACCGATTACAAGAACGACGATTGTAAATATCACATTATTTCGCATTGATCTGCTCCTTTCCAACGACATGGGCAAGACGTGCCAAGGTCATATTGGCTTCGCTGAAGGTCTTCCAATACTGAATTTCAAAGTTATAAAGTGTGAGTTGCGCCTGCACTAAATTGAGAAAATCAACCTTGTTTACCTGATAGCCCGACAACATGGAAGCCACGGTTTGTTTTGCCTGAGGAATAATCCCGGTTTTAAATAAGACGACCTGCTCACTCAATTGACGGTATCCAGCCAGTGCCTCTGAAATTTCGGCTTCGATCTGTTTCTGGTGGGCGGCAAGAGACCAGCGTACGGTGGTTAATTCATCCAGCCGTTGATCAATGGCCTTGCTCTGTTTGGTTTTGCCGTAGACGGGTAGATTCATTGAAAAAACCAGACTGACTAAGTCGGAACGTGCTCCGCGTCCCGGATTTTGGCCTTCCCGATAGCCATAGATTGCACCGACTTTAAAATCCGGTTCATAGCCTTTTTTGGCCAAATCTAAACGGCTACGGGCGGCAAAAATACGGTCTTTGATCGCAGCGAGCAGCGGGCGGTCTTCCTTATAATCTTGCAGCAACGCTTGTTCATCCGGTATCGGAAGCAGTTTTTCTTCTACGGTGTTCGGAAGCTGAATCGCACTGTCAGTTCTTCTGTTCAAGAGTCCGTTTAATTTGGCTTCTCCTCTGCGTCGATTGCCGTAAAGGGTGATTTCCAGATCAAGCAGTTTGGAAAGTTCCAGTTGCGCAAGCAGCACATCCTGTTGCAAACCCTTACCGACCTTGTATTTTGTTTGGGCGATCTCGACAAATTGTGTGAGCAGGTTTTTATTTTGCTGGATGATTTCCAAGGCCCGGTCGAAATGAAAGATAGACCACCACTGTGTTTTGACCTGCCGTATCAGATGCAAGCGCATTTCATCGACCGATTTTTCTGCAGCCTGAACCTGAAATTCTGCGGTCTCTTTTCTCAGAGCCAGCTTTCCCGGAAAAGGCAGGGCCTGCATGATGCCGACTTGGATTTGAGTCATGGCTTCCTGGTCGATGCTAAAGGTGTCTGTTGGAAGGTTACGCGCGTTAAGGTTCAAATAGGGATCGGGCAAGGACGCTGCCTGAGGAGGCAGATGCGCCAGGGCTTTGGCTCTGGAGTCCACCCTTGCCAGACCAGGATTTCTATCCACCGCCTCTGAAATCGCCTCCTGCAATTGCAGCGGTTTCTCTCTTCGGATCCCCTGCTCCGCATCCCCTCTCGCTGGAGTTAGTAGTGTTAGCAGAATCAATATAGCAGCGTAGAAAATCTGGCGAAGCATGAGGCAACCTCCATATTTTTGTTTTGTGTAAAACCAGTCCCGCAAGGAAATTAAACCCATCTTACAAGCTGTGTGTTGGACACAGGTCAAGTCTTTTTTTTAAGACCTATAGCGGAAGCATTGATACTGGTGAATCCGTGTTGTGTAACGAAAAACGAACGCAGAAAAAGGACAACATTATGAGAGGTTGTTTTGAAAATTTTTCCCTTTTTCATTGAGAACGCTTCACCCTAGACGTTCGCTCGGAATTCTACGCTCAAAAAGTAAGTACTTCAAGGAAATGAAGCGCCGGGAAACAAAGCGCCGCTGGGTCTGAAACAGTCATTGATCAGATGTTTCCAGCTTCAAAGAAAACCTTGCTGTGACTTGAAATCCACCCAATCGCTCTGATTTTCCAAAATCGATTCGTCCTTGATATTGGGTGACGATGTCCCAGGCAATTGCCAGTCCCAGGCCATGCCCATCAATCGATTCATCCAAGCGCTGTCCTCGAAGCGACAAACCTTTCAAGGCTGCGGGTGCCACACCCGGCCCGTCATCTTCGATGCAAAATAACAGGGTATCGCCCGATTCGACAGAGAAACGCACGCGGTGACTGGCCCATTTGCAGGCGTTGTCGAGCAGATTGCCTAGGAGTTCCAGCAGGTCTTCCCGGTCGAAGGGTAGGGTTAGCCCTTCTGGGATTTCGTACGCCATTTCCAGTTCTTTTTCTCGATAGATTTTTTTCAGTGCCTCAAAAAGGGGCTGAACTTCTTCTTCAATGTGAAGTCCCTGTCCCCTTCCTTCCGATCCGGCAAGTCGTGCCCGCTTCAATTCCCTGTCGAGCAAACGGCGAAGCAAAGCGGTTTGTTCGCTGAGTTCCTGCTGAAATTCAGGGAATTTTTTGATCTCAGCGCGATCCGCCAATTGTATCAATAGGGTCAGAGGTGCCTTCAGGGCGTGGGCAAGATTGCCTGTTGCATTTCGGGAGCGTTGTAAACGCTGCTGCATTCCTTCAATCAGGCGGTTAATCTCTTTCACAAAGGGTTTGATTTCGCTCGGCACAGCTTCACTGAGTCGTTCGATCTCGCCCTTCTCAAGCGTGGTCATGTCACGACGCCCACGCTCCAGAGGTGCTAAACCACCCCGGACAATCCTTCTTTGAATGAATATCAAGACTACCAGAATCGCCAGAGAGAGCAGCGCATAACGGATTTGAAAGGTCGTGATTTCCGTCTCTATAGCCGAAAGATCCTCGGTCACCGCAATGGAGATGGTATGGTGCTGCTTCTGATAAGCACTGAGTACAAGCAGGAGATTCTGGCCTTGCGGGCCAGACACATGGGATTTCTGTGTTTTTCCTACCGCTAGCGGGCTGAGAGAAAGTGATTGATCCCACAAAGATCTGGAGCGGAGCACATTTCCAGAGGTTTCGATCTGAAAATAGCGGCCAGAAAAAGGACGTTTGTAAATCGGATCAATGCGATCCGGGTTCAGAGTCGGCTTGGAAGTCGGCTCAGGAAAATGTAAAGCAATCAGCAATCCTTCGCTGTCTTCTTTAAGTCTGGATGCAGCCTGCTCCTCTGTGAGAGAGCGCACAAAACCACTGACAATCACCCACTGAAAAACAAAAAAAAGAACCAGGCTGATGACAAGACCCACATCAAGCCGTTTTTGCAGTGAACCCAAACCATCCCCTACAAATCAGAGTTTCTTAAATAAGTAGCCTTGACCACGACGTGTTTCGATCAAATCCTTTCCAACCTTCTGCCTCAGCCGTTTGACATAGACTTCAATCAAGTTACTGTCTTTATCCGATTCAAAATCATAGAGATGTTCTGTGAGGCGGGTTTTTGAAAGGATGATGTCGGGATGCATCATAAAATAGCGGAGCAGTCGAAACTCTGTTCCGCTCAATGACAAAGTTTTTCCGTCTTCGCCGACAAGCATCTGACGGTCTTCGTCCAGACTTAAACCGGAAAGCCTTAACAGCCCACCCGTTTGTCCTGTATTGCGGTGCAGCAAGGCATTGATTCTGGCAATTAACTCTTCGACATGAAAGGGCTTTGCCAGATAATCGTCTGCCCCAGCCTTAAAACCTTCGACCTTTTCCTGCCAGGCATCC
Source organism: uncultured Nitrospirota bacterium (assembly GCA_964604255.1). Lineage (GTDB taxonomy): Bacteria > Nitrospirota > Nitrospiria > SBBL01 > JAADHI01 > JAJDBU01. Next base: position 4,464 of record CAZRYI010000059.1, on the reverse strand, counting down.
CGCGCAGTTAAAATCAACACCGGAACGCGATTTTCCTTTAAACGCCACTCATGAAGAATTTCCAAACCGGGGCGACCGGGCAATCCAAGATCAAGAATCACAACATCGTAGGCTTCTTCCTCGCCCATGAACGCAGCATCAATGCCATCAAAAGATTGATCGACGGCAAAACCGGCAGTGACCAGATCCTTTTTCAAATGCTCACTGAGGGTACGATCATCTTCAACAAGCAGTAATCTCAAACCTTTTATACCTTTTCGATCTTCAAAAACATGCTGTCGCCGACATCATATTTCAACACTTTTATCACCCATCGATTACAAGCTTTTATCTTTTTCCAAAGCAATCGCACGAGGAAAGAGCTGGTTGTTTTCTTTGTGGATGTGTAGGTGAAGATCCTGTTCTATCTGGAGAAGACCATTCAGCATAGCCCTGTAACTTTCGCAGGCCCACTCGGGCGCGGTGTAATCATCTGCCAGTTCACGAAGTTTTTCCAGTGCTTCGCCTGCTTGTTTGTGCTCTATGTCCATTTGCCGAATGGGATTGGCGAGCGAGCCACAATGGAAATTCGGCATGGTTTCGCTTGTATCGAGTTCTCGAATCATGGGAAAGAGAATGCGTTCTTCCTTCATCATATGGCGTGATAGTTCACTGGATAATTCTAGAAATAATGCTCGAATCTGATGAAGGCGCGCATTTTTTTCTCCATGCACCGAAGTCACTTTTTCTGTCAATTGTTCTAAACGCGGGAATTCAGATTGCAAGTAACTGTGATGTACTGCCTCAATGTGGTCGGCCAATTCAGTGAGTGACATATCTGTTGTGTTAAGGACGGGTTCTTTTGTAGAAGCCTCTGTGGACGCTTCAAGTAAGGCGATGAAGGCTTCTGGGTCGAGTCCCTTTTCCCTACAGGCTTCGCCCAGGGTTCTTTTCCCTCCACAGCAATAGTCGATGCCTGCTTTATCCAGTACGCGGGAAAGTGACGGACAACGTGTCACGACAGCGCCCAGGGTATCGTTGATTTTAAATGTGTTCAATGATTCCTCCTTAAGATGCGATGATCGTTTGGCAAAAATAGATCATTCCCTATTCATAAACTTTGAAAGCGCAAGCCAGTCAAAATTGCCATAGTGTTTTTTCAAGACAGCTTCACCGGAGTAGCCCAGCTTTGAATAAAATTTGATAAGGTCTTCGGCGAGCAGTCCTGTTTCCAAATATATTTTGTGGGCTTTGCCTCTGGCTTGTTTTTCTAAAGCTTGCACCAAGGCTGATCCAATGCCTTGTTTTTGGCAAGCCGGATCAACAGCCAATCGTTCAAGAAAGCATACACCTGTTTTTATATAATATCGGATGGAACCAACAATTTTTTCATCCCTGACTGCGACCAGAATGACTTTATTTTGAAAGGCTTTTTTTACACCGTCAAAGGTTTCATTTAGGGGAGGAATTCGATCTGAAGCAAGCCACTGGGTATGAACATGGAATGCCTTGAATTGAACTTTTAATACGTCCTCAAGATCAGAGTGTTGGGCTTTTCTTATGATGAAACTTTTGTTTGTTGTGTTCATGGGGTTTTTATATTTTCAGGGCGATATTTAATCTGCACACCGTTTAGAAAATTGCGTAGCACCTGATCTTTACATTCACGATAGTGTTTATGGCCTGTTTTGCGGAAAAAGGCACTGAGTTCATGTTTGCTTAAGCGAAAATCAGCCAGGGCCAAAATTTCTAAAACATCTTCAGCTTTTAAATTTAAAGCGATTTTTAATTTTGTAAAAATAACGTTGTTGGTTAAACGCTTTTCCGGCTCGGCTTGTGCGCCGTCTTTTTTACCTCGTTTATCATTGATCAAACCATTTAGAAAAACCGCCAGTTGAGCATCACTGCATTGTTGATACTCAGCATCCTCCTCTTTTCTTAAGAAATCTTTGATCTGTTCCCGCGTAATCTGAAGACCTGCTAGGTCAAAAATCGTTACCATTTTAGGGTCGCTAAAATCGAAGCTATAGCGGATGCGGCGTAGTATCTCGTTATTTGTCATGGGTTTGTCCTGTTGGTTTTTTGCCTATTTTAGGAGAGGGTTAACATTGTTCTTTACGAAAATGACCAAAATAAAATGAAAGGCTACACGCTCTTTTGATTGCTTATATTTTCAATTCGTTCCTAATTTAGTTATGATCATAACATGAAAATTTACTTGGATAACTGTTGTTTTAATCGGCCCTTTGACGATCAATCCCAACTTCGGATCAAACTTGAATCGGAAGCGAAATTAAGGGTTCAGGAGGAAATTCGTAGAGGAAGCTTAGAATTAATTTGGTCCTACATCTTGGACTACGAAAATGGAAAAAACCCATATCAAGAGCGGAAAATACAAATTGCAGGTTGGAGGCAATATTCTATTTTCCATGTAAAAGAAACATCCGCACTAATTGAAAAAGCTCATTTTCTTAACAAGAAGGGTTTGAAGAAAATTGATGCTCTACATGTTGCATCTGCCATTTCATCCAACTGTGATTGGTTTTTAACCACCGATGATCAAATTTTAAAATCTTCCGAGTTTATTAAACAAATCAAAATTACCGATCCAATCGGTTTTATAAAGGAGGTCTTGTCATGATGACCGATACCGAAATCAAAATAAAAGGACTCGAACTTCTGACAAAATCTTTGGGTGATGTTGAGGCGGAACGCTTCATCTCTCTTATCCTACAAGAACCTTTTGATTATACAAAGTGGCGTCAGGACTTCGATGAAGATTTGTCGATTGAAGCGATCAGCAAAAAAGCGATGATGCTTAAAAATAAGGAATAGTAAGCACTCAACCAAAAAATGATCGACGGTTTTCATAAAGATGCGGCAAAAAACTTTTCAGCCAAAGGAAAACTTTTGGCTGAATCTCTTTCACCAGTAAGCAATCTATCATCGAATTCCTTCTTTAGCGGCCCTTCATTCCATTCTATTGCTACATGGGGAGATGATGATATTTTTGACTTTGCCCCACATTCAAGAAAGGAACTCGGAGGAAGAACAATCGCCCGATACGGAGTGATTAACGGAATAACTGTCGGACTTGAGGGAGAGAGCTATCTAGATTTCTCGAAACTACTAAAAAAGATTCATGAAACAAAACAACTTAGGGACTTTCTTTCTTTTGAGACCCTATCTGACCTTTGTTTTACCTGGATGATGAGGTATCGGCATGGTAACGAATCCACCACGCTTCCTGATTTTTTATTACAGGAAACAAAAAAATCAATTAAAATACACTCAATTGCAATACCAATATATGAACTTCGGCTCGAATCTCCTAAGTGCCTTGGTCGAGTCGAACTGAGGCCAATATCTTCTAGTGACATCGACAAGTGGTGCACCGATATTCTCTCTCTCTTAAACCAAAGTTTAAAAAACAACTTCGTGAGATCAAAGACAAATTACGAAAGAAATATCAAGGGGGAACTGCTGCTTTCATTAAAATAAAAGCAGAACAAACGAAGGCACAAGAAATCGCTTCTAATGAAGTCGAAAAATCTCTTTCAGCTCTCCGGTTATTCTCGACAGGAACATTTCATCCTCAAGCTCAATCTAATTGCGTTCCCTTTGGAAATGAGCACTTAAGACGCGATGTATTCTTTTCATTTCAAGGTGATCTTTTTACCGGAGAATCGGAGTCGATGTCCTTAGACAATGGCTTGCCTTTCTGGAATCTGACTGATAGCGACTTCGATTTTTTCTGGAAATCTGGACTTAAAGACTTGCATGATCTGATAATTGAAACCTCGTCATCTTCTTTTGATGAAGATCTTCTAAAAGCCATGACGATCTATTCTCGCGTTTCACTCAGTTCGGATATTGCAAACAAACTGATCTATCTTTTCGTTGCCCTTGAATCAATCCTACTAAATGGTACCCGTGAAATTATTTCGTCAAATATCTCTGAGAGAACCGCATTTATAATTGGGCGATCAGTTGACGAGCGTATTGCCATAAAAAATACAATTAAACAAGCATACGATTTACGAAGTAAATTCTTCCACCATGGGGCAAAGATTGACCAACTCACGACAATAGAAACATTCATGCACCATGTTTTTGATGTTTTTTTAGAAGTCTTACGGAACCGTTCAAAATTTCAGAACCGTAAAGCCCTCATTGATAATTTAGAAAGACGAAAATTTCAGTAACTGTATTTCCTTCCCCGCCCTCGTCCATCCAGCAGAATATCCAGGGATTTCAGTTCATAGGCCATTCTTTTCAATTCTGCTTCAACATCTAAAGCAGTGACCACATAGCCATCATCAAAGCACCTAAAATCTAATTAAACGCCCTGCTGAAAACCCCACTCCAGAGGGACTTCATCAGTGGAAACAAGTTTTCACCCCTAACCCATCATCTCAATCGATTCCGGCAGTTGTGCTTCAATCTCTGCAATCTCACTTTTACTCAATCGAAAATCCATCGCAT
>CAZRYI010000058.1:0-9691 GCA_964604255.1 uncultured Nitrospirota bacterium | reverse complement strand
CGGAATGAAGCACCATGACAACTTCGCTTTTTCTGGGCTCACCAAATACATTCAGAATGGTTTCCTCAATAAGCACTTCATTTTGTGTGATCTCTTTGATGACCCCGCGATTGAGGCCGATCCGTGTACCAATGCGAACCGTATAGCCCTTACCACTGGAAGTCGTAATAATGGCTCGGGGCCCGAAGCTCCCCCAAACAATACCAATGAGTTTCAGATCTGAAATATCTTTTCTTTGCAGTGGCGGAAGGCTTCCAAAAATTCGGGCTTGTTTGCCCAGGCTCTGAGAATTGACAACGGATTGAAAAGGATCACGCCGACCTCTTGCATTGTAATACGAGCGGACAACTTCTTTTTTTTCAAGCACTTCGACAAGGGGATTCGGAGTCAAGGCTTCAGGAATTTGAGGGACTTTAGTCTCTTCAGGAACTTGGGCGGAAGGCTTCAGCGGCTGGGCTGAATTATCCACGCTTTGTACCGGAGAAGGTTTTTTTACGTTTTCTGTTTCTGAGGCATCACAGGCGCTTAAAAAGAGAATGAACAAAACCAATGCAGAAGCACCGGAGAGAGAGAGGGCTTTCATTTTCATTTTGATGCCTCCTCAGAAGGCGTATCCTCTGAGATTGAAGCAAAGGCGGTGGCGGAAAAACTGGTTTGAATCATCATGCGACTTTTTTCCACCGTTGCGGAGGCCATTTTGATGTTTGATACGTTGATGATCCGTTTGAGCTTGCTGATTTTGTCAAAAAAAGTACCAACTGAGTGATATCCCCCAGACACCTCTATGCTGACTGGAATTTCCAGATAAAGGCCGGAGGCATTCTTTTTCCGGGGGCCCGGTTTCCAAAGTTTAAAATTAAGACCACTCCTGCCCCCTAAGTCGGAAACCTGTTTCAAAAGCTGGTCGATTTCTGCTTCGTTTGGTAGCTGTTCCTTTTGTTCAGCCAGTCTTAGCTGTAAGGCCCGATTTTCCTGTTTCAGGGTACCCAAGCGGCGTACCTTAACGCGATGCACATTGATCTCGTCGTTTAAGTCGACAATTTGTCGCTCAATCTTGGCGATCCGGTCGCTTTTGGGGATGAAGACAAACCAGATAAAAGCGCCTGCAACCAGCACAGCACTCAAAAAAAGGATGAGCAGCTTTTGATTTTTTGTGAGATTATTGAGGGTTTCGAGCTGTAGTTCCACCAGGGCCTGTCAATTACATAAAAGACTTATGAAAGAATGGACCACTTAAGCCGAAAGGAATAGACGGTGATGTTGTCTTCCTCTTTCTGCCTTGTTTCCAATATCTGAACATTTTCAAATGTAGTGGCTGTTTTTAAGTTGTTCGTAAAGTCAACAATTTCACTGTTACTCGTTGCTTTACCGCTTAAATCAACCTTGCCGCCCTGCTCACTTAAGCTCAGCAGCCAAACCCGTTCCGGAAGTCGTTTACTGACCTCATCAAGCAGATGTACCGGAATCGACTGATTTTTACGAAGCTGTTCGATAATGTCGATTTTTTCGTTCACTTTTTTTTTGTTCGCTTCGTAATTTTCAACCTCTTTGACCTTGATCTTCAAACTGGCGAGTTCAGTTTTCAACTCGGTGTGATTTGCCTGTAATCGCTCAACCTTGTTGTCAAGCAGCCGCCAACCGAAAAACCAAACGAGCACCATCGCGGCAACGGCCAGACCCGTCCAGACAATCTGAGCCTGAAGTTTCAGCTTTTTTCTGCTTTTTTTCGGCCTTTCAGGTGAGAGTAGATTGATTTTGATCATGGCTTAGCGATCCCCCTCCGCTCGAATGGCAAGGCCGACACCCACCGTTGCCAAGGGGGCCATTTCTTCAACAAAAGAGGGATCAAACAGCGTGTCGGGTACTTCAATATTTTTGAAAGGATTTGCCATTTCAACCGGGAGATTCAGTTTTTCTGAAAGATGAGCAATGAGCCCATGCACTTTCGCCCCGCCGCCACTGACCAGGATACGATCAATATTTTCATTTGCTGTCGTGGTTCTGAAATAGTCAAAGGAACGCAAAATTTCTGTGGAGATTTTTTCGTTCAGCAGGTCAACGATGTTAATCAGGGCTTCTTCGTCGATTTCCTCTGAGACGCCGCCTGGGGCTTCGCCTTTTTTGACTAATTCGGCCTGCTCAAAATTGAGGTTAAACTCTCTTTGTATTGTTTCGCTATAGCGATTACCGCCAATGGAGATATCGCGCATAAAGGCAAAAACCCCTCCCTTGATGATGCTGATATTCATGACACTGGCACCAATATCCACCAGTGCAACCACCTCGTCAGGATTGATTTCATAGTTAATGCTGTACATGTTTTCCAGGGTGAAGGCATCCACATCAACCACCACCGGACGCAATCCCGCCTCTGAAACAATGGTTGAATATTCCGATAATTTTTCTCTTTTTACTGCGGCAAGCAAGACATCCATTTGCTCGTTGATTTCTTCTGTTTCGGGGGTGTCCAGGATGTGGAAGTCGATGTTGACGTCATTGATATCAAAGGGGATGTACTGCTCCGCTTCCCATTTGATCGATTCTTCAAGTTCATCTTCTGACATCGCAGCGAGTTGAATTTTTTTAACAATCACGGCATGTCCTGAAACTGAAAAAGCAACGTCTTTTGTTTTAAGGTCTTGCTCTTCTGCCAGTTCCTTGATGATTGAAACCACCCGTCCGGCATCCATAATGGTGCCATCTACAATCAGTTCGGAATCAAGTGCTTTGACTCCAAACTTTTGCAGTTGATAGCCTTTACCCACTCGCTCCAATTGCACCAGCTTGATGGCACCTGAACCGATATCGAGTCCAACCAAATTCTTTTTTTTGGAAAAAAAGGGAATGTCCATTATTTTAAAACGCCATTCTTTCTGCCAGTTTTTGAAGCAATAATTTTTTTAATCTCCTTGATGTTCTGAGCTGAGTAGAGACGCCAGTTTCGCCAATCCCGCCCGACATCCGTAATCAGGCCCCGGTCTTCCCATCGAAACAAGGTCGCCTTGGAAATATCAAACAAGGCGCAGACCTCGTTTGTTTTGTATGCCATTTTCTCTTTGGGCATGGTGAAAAGCTTTCCGATATACCAGGGAGGTGATGATATTAAGTATACTTAGGATTCGATAGCTGTCAAGGTGCCTCGGAAACTTTCTCAGCTTCGTGGATTTTTTTGGAAGTGAACGTTTTTGAAAAAAAAAGAAAAAATGCCCAAAAAAATCAGTCAGGATTTAACGGCGACCGGGGCTTCGAGGGGAAGAACCACCACCGGCGTTCGGGTTGGAAAGTTCTTGCTGTTTTCTTTTAGCCAGTCCGATGGTTGCTTTAAAATGATCGCCTAAAAAGAGCTGGGCAACGATCTTGACACCTGTTTCATCATTGACGGTGCGAATGATCTTCGCACCGCGAACAAAGGCGGCAATCTTTTTCTGCATCCCTTCATCCCTTGTAACAAGGTCGGTCATTTTTTCTCCCGAAGTGGTTTCAAGCGCCATAATTTGAGATGCCAACTGCGCATAGGCATCGACCTTGGCCCGCTGAATGGCCTGGATACGTTCAGAGATCGACCACTCCTTTTCAATTGCGCCAATACCGGTCACACGAAGCGTTACATCGGCCCAATTGCCTAAACCGGCGTCCTCGGAGATGGTTTGGCAGGCGTTAAGCAGCACGAGGAAGGCAAACAGTGTAAAAACACCTATGCGGCGAAAAGACGATGTCATATTTTTAGGCCCAGCGTTGATAGAGTTGGTTTTCGAGCCCGAGCAGATCAAGCGCCCGGCCCGCGATAAAATTCACCATGTCTTCAACCGTTTTTGGCTGATGATAAAAAGGCGGCATTGCCGGTAGCAGGGTGGCACCCAACTCCGAGGCAGTAAGCATGTTTTTTAAGTGAACTCGGTTCATAGGGGTTTCACGTGGAATCAGAATCAGCTTGCGTCCTTCTTTCAAGCTGACGTCTGCGGCTCGTTCAATTAGGTTCGATGAATAACCGTGTGCAATACCGGACAAAGTTTTCATCGAACAAGGGGCGATGATCATACCCGCCGTCGGCACGGAGCCACTGGCAATGGGTGCAGCCATATCGTTTTCGTCACAGAGGGTCAAGTAATCGTTTTGATAGCGCTCTGCAAGGATCTCAGCACTTTCTGAATGCGTACTGCCCCATTCAAGGCCCATTTCTTCTCGAAGTATCAGACGGGCTGAACGGGAGAGCATCAAATAAACCCGATGTTTTTTTTTCAAGAGATATTCCAGGAGTGTCACGCCGTAGACTGCCCCGCTTGCACCTGAAATGGCGATCACATAACTCGACATTTATTGTTTTCCGGGAGAGATATTTTCTTCAAGATCACGATGTTGGCAGTGGACTAAGATGCCCTGGGCCTGAAAATGTTCAAAAAGCAGGTTCACGATGGTGACAGAGCGGTGTCTGCCACCGGTGCAGCCGATGCCAATGGTCAAATAGCTTTTTCCTTCTTTTTCGTAAAGCGGCAGCAGGAAATCAAGAAAGTCATACAGTTTCTCCAGAAAAAGCGCTGTCTCAGGCAAAGATTTCACATAATCCTGCACTGCTTGATCATTTCCCGAAAGTGGCCTTAAGTCATCAATTAAAAAAGGATTGCTCAAAAACCGAACATCAAAGAGCAGGTCAAGATCATAAGGCGGTTTGCTGTGTTTGTATCCGAATGAAGTGAGGGAAAGGTTGAGATGCCGATCTGCCGCTGTTTCGAGGTAATAATGGTTGACCAGTTCTTTTAATTTGTGGACATGAAAATCAGAGGTGTCGATAATCCGATTTGCCCGTCGCCTCAGTTCACGCAGTGTGTCCCATTCCCGTCGAATGCCTTCCACAACGGAACCTTCTCTTGCGAGGGGGTGCGGTCGCCGGGTCTCGGAAAAACGCCGCTGAATAATTTCGTCCCGTGCCTCAATAAAGAGCAGTTCGACCTGATAACCTTCTTCAATCAGTCGGTCAAAGACATTCAGAAATTCGTCCAGAAAGGTTCGCTCTCGGATATCGATTCCGATTGCGGCACGGGAAATTTTATTGCGTGACTGCTGGCAAAGACCCACAAACTTCGGAAGTAGCTGAGGGGGCAGGTTGTCGATGCAGAAAAAGCCTAAGTCTTCAAAACATTTGATCGCACAACTTTTTCCTGAGCCGGATAAACCGCTGATAATGACAATCCGAACCCCCTTTTCAACTTTCGACATGGGATGTTAGCTCGGCTCAATCAATCCCAGGCTGCGGTCTTTTCTTTTGTATAAGACATTCACCTGCTTGTTTTCATGATGGGCAAAAAGGAAAAAGCTTTTACCCAGCAGCTCCATTTGAAGCACGGCTTCTTCCAAAGTCATCTGCTTAATAGGGAACTGTTTTCGCTTCTTGATAATGGAGTCGTCCCAGGGGGCTGGGGGGGCGGCTTCACCTTTGATCGTTTCATTGTGCAGGCGATGATCACAGAGTTTTTCTTTATGTTTTTTAAGCTGACGTTCAATTTTGGCCATCGCCTTATCCACCGAAGCATACATCGCATCAGTTTCATGCTCGGCTTGCAGGATAAACCCTTTGACTTTGAGTAGAACCTCTGCAAGGTGCCGGTATTTTTCCACTTTCAGGGTGAAGGTGATTTGTGTCGCTTTTGCGGTATATTTTTTAATTCTCTCCGCTCGATTTTCGACGTACTCTTTGAGCGCTGGAGTAATCTCCAACTGTTTTCCGGTAATCATTACTTCCATAAGATATCTCCTTTCTGCGAAGGCCCTTCAATTTTTCTGGCCTTCAGTCAGCTAACAGGGTTTTCTTCTCCGACTTGCCGAATCGATATTAAGCCATGCGCGATACTTGGTGACTGTTCTTCTCGCAATTTTGATGTCCTGCTCCTTCAAGCGATCAACAATTTCTTGGTCTCTCAAGGGATGGGCTGTATCTTCTTCGGCAACCAATTTTCTAATTACTTCCCGTACTGCTACCGATGAGCGGCTTGGCACCTGCCCGTCGGTTCCCGGGATGCTGCTATTGAAAAAATATTTTAATTCAAAAATACCTTGAGGCGTATGAATATATTTCTGGGTTGTTACGCGGCTGACGGTGGATTCATGCATTGAGATATCATCCGCAACCTGCCTCAGAATCAGGGGCTTCAGGTACTGTGCACCCTTTTCTAGAAATTCCTGCTGAAACTTCACGATGCTTTCGCCGACAAGCTGTATCGTCCGGTTTCTCTGCTCGATCGACCGCACCAGCCAGAGCGCCGAGCGAAATTTTTCTTCCAGATAGGTTTTTGTCGAACCGGAAATTGCCCCTTTTTGTCGCAGCAGACTGCGGTAGTAGGGACTGATTTTTAATTTCGGCAGGCCGTCGTCATTTAACATGATGACAAATTTTCCGTCGGTTTTAACCACATAAAGATCCGGTGTAATGTAAGCATTATGGGATGAAAAATAAGGTCGGCCCGGTTTGGGTTCCAGGTGTTCGATGACTTTTGCAGCCTGTAAAACGGCTTCGATGCTGACACCGCAGTCTTTTGCGATCACTTGATAGCGTTTTCTTTCGAGTTCGCTCAGATAGTCGCTAATGATGGTTTCGACCAGCGAACCGGAGAGTTGCAGCTGATCCACCTGAATCAGAAGACACTCAATGAGATCTCTCGCACCCACACCAATCGGGTCGAAGCCCTGGATAATCTTTAAAACCGCTTCCACGGTACTTAAGCTGACATTTTGGGAAGCGGCAATTTCTGCAAGATCGGTTTTGATGTAGCCGTTATCATCAACCTCTCCGATGATTGCCGTGCCGATCTCCTTTTCTTTTTCTGTTGAACTGGAAAGGCCCATTTGCCAGATCAAATGATCGACAAGGCTGGTGGTATTCGCCAGGGTCTGCTCAAAGGAGGGGCGTTCATCATCCGGTGAAGCATTTGAGGAACTCCAGCCTTCATCTCGACCGTCGTCCAGGTAGTAGTTTTCCCATTTCAGATCAAAGGCTTCTTTTTCTGCGATCTTTTCTTCTTTGGCTTGATCTGCTTCACTGCGCTCCAGATCGCTCTCTTGAGTCGTTCGGGTATCGCCATCTTCAGGGGCATCCCCATCTGGATCTTCCAAAACAGGGTTTTCAACCATTTCCTGATTGATCACCTGATCCAGTTCGAGTTTAGAGAGCTGAAGCAGTTTGATGGCCTGCTGGAGTTGGGGCGTCATCACCAGCTTTTGAGCCATCTTCAGTTCAAGGCGAGGTCTCATGTCTACCATCGTGATTTTTTCCTCAAGACGAACTCCCCACTGCTTCGGATTGATTTTGCCATTGGAAACGTTCCCCCAGATACAGTGCCTTGGCTTCTGGATGCGCTGCAATTTCAGAGGGAGTGCCGGAAATCAGAATTTTTCCTTCGTGAATGATGTAGGCACGATCTGTAATCGCAAGGGTTTCCTGAACATTGTGGTCGGTAATTAAAATGCCGATGCCTTTTTCTTTTAAGCGGGAAATGGTCTTTTGCAGCTCAAGTACGATGATTGGATCAATGCCAGCAAAAGGTTCATCCAGGAGAATAAACTGGGGAGAAAGTACCAACGCCCGGGTGATTTCAAGCCGTCGGCGTTCCCCACCCGAAAGCATGTAAGCCTTGCTTTTTGCCAGATGAGTGATGTCCAGCTCGGCCAAGAGAGATTTCAGTCGCACTTCCTGTTCCGACGAAGAAAGCCCTAAAGTCTCAAGAATAATGATGATATTTTCTTCAACCGTGAGTTTTCGGAAGATCGAGGCTTCCTGGGGCAGATAACTGACACCCTGTCGGGCACGCTCATACATCGGCATCTCGGTAATCGCTTTGCCGCCCAGTAAGACTTCGCCCTTGCTTGGCGGCGTCAAGCCAACAATCATGTAAAAGGTGGTTGTCTTTCCTGCACCATTTGGCCCCAAGAGTCCAACGACCTCTCCGCGATTCACCTCTATGCTCACGCCCTTAACGACTTTTCGTTGGTTGTATTGTTTTTCAAGACCCAGGGCTTTTAGCAAGGGTTTCTCCTCGGGTGTTCACATTCTTTACGGTTTATTTCTTACGCAGATTCAATCCACCGGAGGTGTTTTGAATGACAACTTCACTCTCCGCAACCAGTGTACGCTCTTCGTTTACAAAAAAGGTGATCTCTCTGCCTTTGATCCGATAACCCTCTTCCCAGAGTTCGGGATTTCCGCTTAAAATAATCACGTCGTTCACTCTGTCAAAAACACCTTTTTCAGCTGTTGCCCGCTGGCTGCCTCTTTTGATCCGCACATTCCCGGAGGCAATGATTTTAGAGACCTGCTGGCCTTCCTTTTCTTCTTCAGACAGCGTCTTCGAGCCAATTAAAAAAATTTCGGCACGATCCGATTCGAGCAGCAAGCCTTCCTTTTTGATGACGACAGTGCCTTCGAAGATAATCTTATCTTTAAGGTTTTGAAACACCATTTTTTCCGAAGTGATGGAAAGCGGCGCGTTTGATTTTTCAGTGGTTTTGCCCGATGACTTTCCCGAAAAAGGCGTGTCGGCGGCGTTTAGATTCGTCCCCGCTAACAGGGGAAGAAACAATAACAAAGCAAAGTGTTTTCTAATAGAAAAGTGCTTTAACATCACCAATAACAACCATCTCTTCTTCATCAACCAGGATTGCCAGTGCCTTACCATCAACCTCGGCCTCAAGTCCTGAAATATGAACCGGTCCCTGGGAAAAAAGGGTTCTTTCTTTCTCATTCCACCTTAAACCGGATGTTTCTATGGAGTAGCGATTTTCAAGTTCGATGGTCATGAGCCCTTCGTCTTTACGGATAAAAAAATCCTTTTTATCCGATGCGATCTCTCCCGTATCGCCTTCAATCAAGATCTGACCTTCATCACCGTAAGGCATTGTTGCGGTGATGTCTTTTAATAGAGCGACTTTTGTTTCTTCAAATAACTCAGCCTGTGAGGCTTTGAGCGTCCAGGATGAATTCCCTTCTCCGGTATGAATAAAAGAGAAAGATCTGACGCGGAGATCAGCTTCACTACTTGAAATCGTCGTCACTGGAGGCAGTGCTCTTTTTTTGAAAGTGGATGTAACTGAAAAAGTGAGAAATGCAATGAATCCAAGAGCAGTGAGCAGAAGAAGGCGCCTTCGCGCTTGCATTTTGAGGCTTCCCATGCTGTAAACGTAACATAAACACTCAAACGAGTAAAGCCAGCTTGACTAGATACGGCAGGAGTTTTGCAATACTAAAAGGGAAGCAAAAAAGCCCTCAAAACTGCGAGTGGTTTTCTCTTGACAGGGACAAAAAAAAAGACTAGAAATACCCCCACTGTCTGACCACCTTTGGAGGATATAATGACTAAAAAACTGTTTGTTTCTTTAGTGATCATCGCCACTGTTTTCATGGTGAGCCCATCACTTGTTGCCGCCGATGCCGCTAAACCGGCTGCAAAAGGCAAAATAGTAAAGCTCTTTCCAGCAGATGTTGAGTTGGAAACCCTCTGGAAGGCGACGGTTGCCACTCTTACGGCGAAGGGTCTTGCAACGCATCCCCACGGTAAAATGAAAGCAAAGCTGAAATTAAAAAAAGGTAAAGGAAAGATTAAAACACAGACCTACCGCTATTTTAAGATATTTTCAGCCAAACCTCTCATAGAGAAACACTACCGCGATTCATATAAAATCGCGCTAAAAATCATCGAAACGGAAA
>CAZRYI010000057.1:0-9697 GCA_964604255.1 uncultured Nitrospirota bacterium | reverse complement strand
GTCATCGCCCCTTCAGAAGCTGATGAGACGTGGCGGGCGTATTTTGCCATGACGCCTTTTTTGTAAGTTGGCACTGGTTCTTTCCATCCTGACAGTCGTGCTTCTAATTCGGCATCACTCAGGGCCACGCTTAAGTTGCGTTTGTCGATATCGAAAGTAATCCTGTCGCCGTCTTTGAGTGCGGCAATGGGGCCTCGCACGGCAGCTTCGGGTGAAACGTGTCCGGCCATCAGGCCGCGCGTGGCACCGGAGAAACGACCATCCGTCATCAAAGCCACTGAATCACCCAAACCCGCGCCGACAATTGCAGCGGTGACACCCAGCATCTCACGCATACCCGGCCCGCCTTTTGGCCCTTCGTAGCGAATGACAATCACATCACCTGCCACAATGGCGTCCGATTTCACTGCGGCAAAAGCATCTTCTTCACAGTTAAATACCTTTGCCGGGCCTTCATGAAACATGCGCTCATGCCCTGCAACCTTGATGACGCAGCCTTCAGGTGTCAGGTTTCCTTTTAAAATCACCAAACCGCCTGTTGCCTTTTTCGGATTTGAAAGCGGCCGAATGACATCCTGACCCGGCGTTTCTTTCGCAGTTTTCGCCTCCGCACCAATGGTTTTTCCGCTGACGGTCATGATATCTGGATGTAAGACACCGGCTTCTAACAAGCGTTTTGCGATTAAACGAATGCCGCCTGCTTTGTGCATGTCGGAAGCAACATATTTCCCGCCCGGTTTCAGATCGGCTAGCAGAGGCGTTTTTTCGCTGATCACGTCGAAGTCATCAATATTCAGCGGAATGTCCATTTCTCGCGCCACGGCAAGTAAATGCAAAACAGCATTGGTTGATCCGCCTGTCACCGCTACAGCGGCGATGGCATTTTCAATGGATTCTCGGGTAATAATTTTTTCAGGTCTTAGGTCATTTTTCAAAAGCGTCATGACCATCCTGCCTGCTTCAAAAGCAACCTGATCTTTTTCAGCATCCATCGCAGGCACGTCGCCACTGCCCATGTAAGCAATACCCAGGATCTCAAAAGCGGTCGCCATGGTATTGGCAGTAAATTGACCGCCGCAAGCACCCGGCCCCGGACAGGCATTGTCTTCCAAAACAGCCAGATCGTCTGTAGACATTTTCCCTTTTGCGACAGAGCCCACGGCCTCAAAAACATCCTGAATGGTCACATCGTGGCCCTCAAATTGACCCGGCGCAATGGAACCGCCGTAGAGCATGAGTGAAGGCAGGTTAAGACGGGCCAGGGCCATGACCGCACCGGGGATGGTTTTATCGCAGCCGGAAAGGGCGACAACCCCATCAAAAAAATGTCCGCGGGCCACCAACTCAATCGAGTCGGCCACAATCTCACGACTGATGAGGGAGGTTTTCATGCCTTCCGTCCCCATCGTAATGCCATCGGAAATCGCAATTGTGTTGTACTCAATCGGTGTGCCACCTGCGGCACGAATCCCTTCTTTGACCTTTGCAGAAAGTCTTCGCAAATGAAAGTTGCAGGGCATGGTTTCGATCCAGGTGTTCGCAACACCGATGATGGGTTTTGCCAAGTCTTCATTCGACAGTCCGATGCCTTTCAGCATTGCACGCGCCGGGGCGCGATCCGGTCCATCCAGGATAATCCGACTTTGTTTTCTGAGGTCACAATCCATTTTTCTTAGGCTCCTTCTTTCACAAAATTGATTTCACTTTAAGAGCTTTGTTCTACCTGCACCAAGTCGTCCTGGCAGGCCGTAAAAAATTTCAGATCCAAATCTTCAATCATTTTCAGATCGTCGTCGGTATTCCGTCCCGAAGTCGTGAGATAGTTTCCGACCAGGGTGTGGCTTGCACCGGCAGTAAACATCCAGGACTGAAGATCGCGTAAATGCATCTCTCGCCCCCCTGCGGTCATAATGTCTTTTGTCGGCAGCATCAAGCGAAACAATGCAATAATTTTTAGAATTTCCATGGGGCGAAGTGGCACTTGATCTTCAAGCGGTGTGTCTTTGATGGCATTTAAAAAATTGAGCGGGACCACATCAACATCCAGTTCCTGAAGGGCGACGGCCAACTCGACACGTTGATCCAGGTTTTCGCCCATACCAAAAATACCGCCGGAGCAAACGCCCATGCCAGCCGTTTTGCAGTATTCGATTGTCTTCAGTCGGTCATCATAGGAATGGGTGTCACAGACTTTTGGAAAAAAAGAGCGCGCTGTTTCGAGGTTGTGATTGTAATAAGCGAGGCCCGCATCTTTCAGTTTAAAAGCAATGGCTTCGGTGTCGATAATGCCGAGCGAGGCATCGGTTCTCAGATGTCCGGCTGCCGCAAGATCCCGAATACGATCCAAGGTGGCCTCAAGTTCCGGCCCTTCTTTCAAACCCCACCAGGCCGCAACCAAACCAAAGGCCTCTGCTTTGTTGTCTGCCGCAGTCTTTGCAGCATCCAGAAGTGCCTTTGAATCGAGTAGGGGATAGGTTTCAATGGGTGTGCCGTGATAGGCGGATTGAGAGCAGAAGCTGCAATTTTCAGAACAGTCCCCCGACTTAGTATTCACAATCGAGCAAAGGCTGATTTGATCGCCAAAATAATGAAGCCGAACCCGATTGGCCGACGAAATCAGATCCAGAATATCAGGCCCTTCAGCACGAATCAGGCGACAGCCCTCTTCGTAAGAGAGCCTTTCTCCCCTAATTGCCTTCGATTCCATCTCTCTAATAAATGAGCGCATGATGATTTTCCTTCTACTTGCCTATTGAGCAAAGAAATTTGCAAATAGTTTGGGTCAATTAAAACCTTCTAAAACCATATGATTATTCCAAAAAAACAAGTCCAATAACTAATTGTTTCTTATAAAAAAGAAAATAAAAAAAACTACCACGAATAGAAAAACAACTACGTTTCCTAATTGAAAATAAGTATATTGTAGGTTTTCTGCATCAACAGGTTTGAATCCCTTTCTTTTTTTATAGGCGCACATCCCCCAATAAAAAAATCCACCAAGAAGTAGTGGGAGGCCTTTAAGAACAAATTCAAAAATAGCGTTCGAAGGATCCATATCTATCAACAAGCAAACTCAGCTAGTGTGTTGACAAACTGTTCAAAAAACGTCGGGAGTCTAGCATAGGAAAAAATCGAAATCTATGAAGCGGCATCTTCCCGTAAGACGCCCAGAAAAAACGCGCCGTAGGCTGTTAGTTTTTTCGGGCCGACGCCGCTGACTTGCAGTAAGGCATCCTCTGTTTGCGGTTTTAAAGAGGCCATCTGCATTAAAACGGCGTCGCTGAAAACCAGGTAAGCTGGAATACCGCGTTCATCGGCAAGACGTCTGCGTAGTTTTTTCAAGCGATCCAGTAATTCCTCTGAAAATTCTAACTCTAGCGCATCGGCCTGAACAGCAGCAAAACTTGTACGTTTCGTGCGTTTACGGCTTTCTTTTACTGGTTGAAGGGCCTCTAGAATGTCCTTGCCCTGGCAGAAATCACAGGCTGTTTCACAGGGTGAGATCGTTTCGGCAAAATGGGCCACTAAACCTTGATGACGACAACCGTTGCGTTCCGCCAGCTTAAACATGGCCCGTGTTTCGGCATGGATGCGTTCCTTCAGGTTCAGATCATCTAGGGCACTCAAAAACCGCTCGTAACTCATTACTTCTGACCAGGAGTAAAAAAGGATGCAGTCACTGCCGACACCATCCCGGCCCGCACGACCGATTTCCTGATAATAACCATCAATCGACTTTGGCATGTCACGATGAATGATGTAGCGCACATTCGATTTATCAATGCCCATGCCAAAAGCGACTGTTGCAACAATCACCTCAATGTCGTCTTTTTGAAAAGCCTCCTGAGCCTGGGCTCGACGCTCATGTGTCAGCCCAGCATGATAGGGCATGACCTGAATGTCCTGATCGCTCAGATAGTTTGTCATCTGATCCACCGCTTTCCGGCTGAGGCAATAGATAATGCCCGA
This sequence comes from uncultured Nitrospirota bacterium, assembly GCA_964604255.1. GTDB lineage: Bacteria > Nitrospirota > Nitrospiria > SBBL01 > JAADHI01 > JAJDBU01. The sequence continues at coordinate 5,728 of CAZRYI010000057.1, read as the reverse complement.
CTGTCCGCGACGGGACTGCACCAGGCGGAGGATGTCTTGTTTGGTATTGCGACCATTTCCTTTTTTGTAGGCATGGAGGCGCAGGTTTTTCCTGAAAAAAGAACCGCGATAACGAAAAGGTGCGTTCATTCCCATTTGCTGCACAATGTCGTTCACCACCTTGTCGGTTGCCGTGGCCGTCAAAGCAAGCACAGGAATGTGGCCGAAATGGGATTTTAAACCGGAGAGGTTGCGGTAGGATGGACGAAAATCGTGACCCCATTGGCTGATGCAATGGGCTTCATCAATGGCGATGAGATTGATTTCGCATCGCGAAAAAATCTCGAAAAGCGTGCCATCAAGCCCTTCAGGGGCGACATATACCAGGTCATATTGCCCACCGACGAAGGCTCTGATTCGGCTTCGGCGTTCATCGGCTTCAAGTGAGGAGTTTAAGTAGGTCGCTTCAACACCGAGTTCAATCAGCCCGTCCACCTGATCTTTCATGAGGGAAATCAAGGGGGAGATGACCAGAGTGGTGCCTTCAAGGATTTTGGCAGGAATTTGGTAGGTGAGGGACTTTCCAGCTCCGGTCGGCATGACACCGATGCTGTCTTGACCGGACAGGATGGCCTGGATAATCTCTTCCTGGCCCGCTCGAAATTGATCATAACCAAAGATGGTTTCCAATATTTCTATGGGCGTACCTTGCTGACGCGCACCTTCTGCCAATCGTCGGAGCCATTTCAGCAAGGAAGGATTGAAAAGGTCGGGTGAGGCGCGATATAGCTCCCGGAGTTGTTCGATACGCTCCCAATAACTTTCATCGCGTGATGACGCAGTCTCCTGTGCGGCAAGCATCGCAAGAGATTCTACCTCGTTCATGAGGCTTTCTTTTGACCAAGTGTCCAACATTTGGCGTGGAGTTTAAAAGAGTAGGGGCGGGAAAGGCAAGCGATGATTATGCTATCATTTGCGGATGCTGCCTTCGATTTTCCCCCTCGTCTTTTTCTCCGTTTTCCTGAGTGCTTCCTTCGGAAATGCCTTTCAATTCAGCAGCCCGATAGAGGGCGAAGAAGTGCTGGCCGGCAGCACGATTAAGGTGGAGATTGATCTTGGAGAGACCTCTCCACTCTTCGGTGTCCTCTTAAGCAGTTCTCCGGCCGGGCTCATTGAAGCCCAGCTCGATTCCAGCTCACCCTTTAAGTGGTCAATCAAAATTCCCGAGCATTTTCACGGCCCACTGACTTTGCGAGCTGTCGGTCGCCGCTATATTCCGGTTCCCAATCCACCCAAAACCACCCGAACCTTTATTGTTGTGCTGCCCGCAATCTCAATATCAGCACCGCCAAGCACCGCTTACTGAAGTGAAACGACCTCCTCACAGGCCATAAAAACAGTTTGACAATCCAGAATTCCTCCAATATACTTTCTTCATAGCGTTCCATTGGCTTCATCGTGTTTATTCTATTCAATCATAAAGTCCCATCATAAAGGTTCAATATAAAAGTCCAATTGATTTTGGTCAGAGAGTTCCTGACCTCCTCATGGTTAATCCGGTTTAAATAATAACGAGGCATCTCACACAGGTAAGCTCCCGATACTCACTTTCACTCACAACAGAGCAGTCATTAAACAATACGGGCCTCACCTATCTTAGTCGAAATAATCTTGGCTCGGTTTGTCGGCCTAGCGGATAACTCATCCCCACTTCACTGAAGATAACGGATTTGTATTGCGTTTTTATGTATCTGCGGGCGTTTCGTGTACAAATGTCTCGTGTGCCCATTTTCCATGCTGTCACAAGCTGTAAACTAAGAAGGAGGAGCAACTATGCACCTTGCTGAATTAAAAAAGAAAAGCATCGCAGATCTTTTTGATGTTGCAAAAGAATTAAAAATAGAGGGAGCGAGCAACCTCAGGAAGCAGGAACTGATCTTTGCGATTCTGCAAGCCCAGTCTGAAAAGAACGGCAGCATTTATGGCGAGGGTGTTCTTGAGACCCTCTCAGATGGCTTCGGTTTTCTCCGTTCTCCAGATTACAACTACTTCCCCGGCCCGGACGACATCTACATATCCCCCTCTCAAATCCGGCGATTCGGTTTGCGTACCGGCGATACGGTTGCAGGTCAGATTCGGCCTCCGAAAGAGACGGAACGTTATTTTGCCCTACTAAAAGTTGAAACAATCAATGACGAGCCCCCTGAAGCAACGCGCGACAAAATTCTTTTTGACAACCTCACGCCACTCTACCCGGAAGAAAGAATCAACCTCGAATATACGAGGGCAGACTATTCAACCCGTGTCATGGAACTCGTCACGCCCATCGGAAAAGGACAACGTGGTTTGATTGTCGCCTCACCTCGAACGGGAAAAACAGTCCTGCTGCAATCCATCGCAAAGGCCATCATGAAAAATCACCCCGAGATGGTCTTGATTGTCCTCTTAATTGATGAGCGCCCGGAAGAAGTGACAGACATGAAACGCCAGGTCAAAGGAGAAGTGGTCAGTTCCACTTTTGATGAGCCGGCACAACGACATGTGCAGGTTGCCGAAATGGTACTCGAAAAAGCGAAACGCCTTGTCGAACACAAAAAGGATGTCGTCATCCTGCTCGACTCAATTACCCGTTTGGCGCGCGCCTTTAATGCGGTCATTCCCTCAAGCGGCAAAGTTTTGTCTGGGGGGCTTGATGCAAATGCCCTACAGCGGCCTAAACGCTTTTTCGGTTCGGCGCGAAACATCGAAAATGGGGGCAGTTTGACCATTATCGCCACTGCGCTAGTAGACACGGGTAGTCGGATGGACGATGTGATTTTTGAGGAGTTCAAGGGAACGGGCAATATGGAAGTCCATCTCGACCGGAAATTAGCCGATCGCCGGATTTATCCATCCATCGACATCAGCCTATCGGGCACTCGAAAAGAAGAATTGCTGGTTGAAAAAGATTTCCTCAACAGAATGTGGGTGCTGAGGAAGGTCTTGAGTCCGCTCTCTTCGGTCGAGTCTATGGAATTTCTCATCGAAAAAATCAAGGGAACAAAAACAAACAAAGATTTTCTTGAGGGAATGAGTCGATAGGCAGTGTCTTGACACCAGGGCTTGAAGTGCAGCCTAAGTTGCGTTATCATCCCTCTTTTCATTTGTCCCATTTTGCGTGGATAGGAGTTCTAAAAAGTGAAACTAGCAATTCATCCTGAATATCATGAAGTTCAAATCACTTGTGCCTGCGGCTCAGTCTTGTCGGCGAAATCGACCAACCCGGCCATTCGCTTGGAAGTCTGCGGCGCCTGTCATCCTTTTTTTACCGGCACCCAGAAAATTCTCGATTCCGAAGGCCGTGTCGAGCGTTTCAACAAAAAATACAAAGATTTCGGCAAGAAATAGTCCCCGGTGTTTTTTCCTCTCGCTGACCTCCCGATATTTTTCTGAGATCTGTTTTTTTTTGCGGGCACTGCCAGTACTTAGTGCCCGCACTAAGTACCAAGTCCGCACTGTAAGAAGGTGATGTAATGGTTGTTGACAAGGAGACCTCCTTCACCGACAAGCTCGAAGAAATCACTCAAAAATTTGAGTCCCTCACCACACAGCTACTCGATCCGAGTGTGCTAACCAATCCAACAGAGCAAATTCGCATTGCCAAAAAACGGGCAGAGCTTGAAGAAACCGTCGATCTCTATAGCACCTATCAATCCCTCATGCAGGAGATTGCCGAGGCGGATGAACTCCGCCGGGACGAGACCAGTGATGCTGAATTAAGAGAGATGGCCGACTTGGAGTGGCATGAGCTTCAGGAAAAAAAAGAACCGCTTGTCTCTGCTCTTAAGACTTTGCTGAACCCTGGAAGCCCTTATGACAATCGAGACCTTTTTTTAGAGATTCGTGCAGGCACTGGCGGCGATGAAGCGGCCCTTTTTGTGGCCGACCTGCTTCGAATGTACACAAAATACGGCGAAATGAAGGGCTGGAAGATTGCCTTGATCAACTCCCACGAAACCGGAATTGGCGGTTTTAAAGAGATCATTCTTTCGGTTTCGGGCAAGGCAGCCTACCGTCACCTTCAATATGAAAGCGGTGTCCACCGCGTACAACGTGTGCCGAAAACAGAAGCCAGTGGCAGAATTCATACCTCGACCGTGACCGTCGCCGCCATTTTCGAAGCGGAAGAAGTTGATATTCAGATTGAGCAAAAGGATCTTCGTATCGACACCTACTGCTCTTCCGGGCCGGGCGGTCAAGGCGTCAATACCACTTATTCCGCCGTTCGCATCACTCACATTCCTTCGGGCTTGGTTGTAACCTGTCAGGATGAACGCTCGCAGATCAAAAATCGCGCCCAGGCCATGCGCGTGCTGCGGTCACGTTTGCTTGAAAATGAACTCGCAAAACAGGAAGCCGAACAATCGGAAGACCGCCGATCTAAAATCGGCACGGGTGGACGAAGCGAAAAAATCCGTACCTATAATTTCAAAGAAAATCGGGTAACGGATCACCGGATCAATGTCTCGCTCTACCAACTGGAAAAAATTCTTGAAGGCGAGATCGGTCCCATCATTGATGGTTTGATCGCCGAGGGAGAGATTCAATGAGTTTTGGGGCGACATTAGTACCGAGCAACGCGCTGATGGAAACAAGCCTGAACACACTTTTGTTGGATGGGGCAGCCTTTCTCAAGTTGAGTGAAATTGACTCGCCCCGCCTGGAAGCAGAGCTCTTGCTTGCCGATGTGCTTTCCTGCCAACGCATTGCACTTTATAGCGATCTGAGCAAACCAATCTCCGCTCAGGCAGAGATTCTTTTTTGGAGCCACCTGGAACGCCGTTGTCTCAACGAACCGCTGCAATATATTACCGGTTCAGTTTCCTTCTGCGGACTGGAACTGAAGGTTGGCCCCGGCGTCTTTATTCCCCGCCCGGAAACCGAGTTGATTGTTGAAGCCGCAGAAAAGATCTCCAGCCCGGTAAAACGCATTCTAGACCTTTGTACCGGCAGCGCTGCCCTTGCGATTGCATTGGCTAAATCTTTTCCCGCTGCTCAAGTGATTGCCTCCGATTATTCGGAAGCAGCCCTCGCTGTCGCAGGTGAAAATGTTGCTTCTCACAACTGTTCGTCTCAGATTTCTTTGCTGCGGGCAGATAAACTTGAAGCCTTTTTTGCAACTTGTACTGACGACCGCGCTTTCGACCTCATCGCCTGCAATCCCCCTTATATTGCAGAATCAGATCGGGAAAGCCTGCCTGCAAATGTTCGCGATTACGAACCCGATATCGCCCTCTTCGCGCCCGATGAAGGCCGGGCTTTTTATGACCACATTCTTTCGGAAGCGCCCGCAATTTTAAAACAAGATGGCACAATATTACTGGAACTCGGCATGGGTCAAGCTGAGTGGCTCAGGCAGCAAGTCGAAAAAACAGATCAACTGTCTGTCACCTTTATTTCCGATTGGGCCGGGATCAAACGCATTGCGCAAATCTCAAAAAAACAGGTATCAAATGGATAAAATGCTCATTACCGGTGGCGAACCGCTCGAAGGAGAAATTACCATCAGCGGCGCAAAAAATGCCGCGCTACCCATTATTGCCGCCACCCTCCTCTCGGCTGAAACACTGCATCTGGCGAATGTACCGGTGCTGGGTGATGTCACCACATTTTTGCGCCTTCTGGAGAAAATTGGTGCGAAGGTCACAAAAGAAGAGGGTGTCACAAACATCACGGTTAAGCAGATTGAAAATTGCGAGGCACCCTACTC
>CAZRYI010000056.1:5588-9732 GCA_964604255.1 uncultured Nitrospirota bacterium | reverse complement strand
CCTCCGAAAGAGATGGTCTTCATCCCCGCCGGTCCCTTTTTAATGGGGCTTGATCACCTGCCCGAAGACACCGCATGGGGACAGGACGATGCCAGACCAAAACACGAAGTGACCCTGCCAGCTTTTTTGATTGATCGCTACGAAGTCCGCTACGGCGACTTCCTCAAATTTGATGCCAAACATCTCATCCCGGATCGCCCGGTGGACAGTCCTGTCAGCAGCGTTACCTGGATGGATGCCGATAATTACTGCCGGGCAGTCGGCAAACGACTGCCAACAGAAGCCGAATGGGAAAAAGCCGCCCGAGGTTCAGATGGCCGAAGCTATCCCTGGGGAAACACCTATGATGCAAAAAAGGCCAACATCGGAGCCAAACCTTTGCCGGTCGGTAGTTTTCCAGAAGATCGCAGTCCTTACGGGGTTTTCGACATGTCCGGAAATGTCTCCGAATGGACCGATAGCTGGTATCGAGCCTACCCCGGTAGTGCTCATCAATCTACCGATTTTGGCATCTTTCAAAAAGTCGTCCGGGGTGGATCGTTCAATGCGGATCAACACCTGGCAGATCGCATGTTCGCGCAAGTCACCTTCAGAAACTACAATCGCCCTAACGCCGCCGGTTCCGACAACGGCTTTCGCTGCGCCAAGTCCCTCCCTTAAGCTTCACCTTAAAACTACCTTCCTTGTGTTTAAAACGAGCCTTGGATAAAATAATAGTGAGGGTTTGAATGCCCTGATGACCTTTCTCGTCATGCCCGCATGATCCTGTATTTCAGGATTACCGGAATGACGCCAAAATTGAGAGGGTTTGCCATGACTGAAAAAATAAAAAATTATATTGGCGGTGAATGGCTTGATGCCAAAACCGGGAACAGCTTTGAAAGTCGAAACCCGGCGGATTCAAGAGAAATCATTGGCTTGATCCCTGATTCAAATTCAGAAGATGTGGATCAAGCAGTTGCTGCTGCACGCGCAGCTTTTCCTGCCTGGTCTCAAACACCTGCCCCCATTCGAGGCGAGATTCTTTTCCGGGCCGCCGAATTATTGCTTAAACGGAAGGCCGAACTAGGAGAGCTGGTTTGCCGGGAAATGGGCAAAGTCATGCCCGAAGCGTTGGGAGACGTGCAGGAAGCCATCGACATGGCCTATTACATGGGCGGAGAAGGACGACGCCTTTCCGGGGAAACCGTGCCTTCCGAACTGCCGAATAAAGACGCGCGGTCAGTCCGGGTGCCGATTGGTGTTTTTGCACAAATCACCCCCTGGAATTTCCCCATCGCCATTCCCTCCTGGAAACTTGCACCCGCCCTGATTGCAGGCAATACCATTGTTTACAAACCGGCGGAAGAAAGCCCCGTTTGTGCCACACGCCTGGTTGAAATTCTCATCGAAGCTGGCCTGCCGCCCGGTGTGCTGAACCTGGTGCATGGTTTTGGCGAAACGGTCGGTGAGCCGATGGTACGGCATCCTGATGTCGATGGTGTGTCTTTTACCGGCTCAAATGTTGTCGGTGAAAAACTGGCCGCAATCTGCGGTAGCAGCCACAAAGACTACATGATGGAGACGGGCGGGAAAAACCCGATTATCGTTATGGACGATGCCAAGCTCGACCTCGCGGTTGAAGGGGCACTCTGGGGTGGATTTGGAACCACGGGCCAACGCTGCACGGCGTCCAGCCGCCTGATTGTGCAGGAGGGCATTTACGATCAATTTCTGGAAACATTCACCCGACGGGCCGCACAGTTGAAAATCGGGAACGGTCTTGAGGCAGGGATAGATGTCGGCCCCATTATCAGTGAGGCACAATTTCAAAAGGTGCTGAACTACATTGAAATCGGCAAAAATGAGGGAGCGACGCTTCACCTGGGCGGCAAGGCCTGTGTTGAAGGAAGTTACGAATACGGGACATTTATTGAACCCACGATTTTCACGAAGGTCAGCCCGACAATGCGCATTGCTCAGGAGGAAATATTCGGCCCGGTTGTTTCAATCATCCGTGTCCGCAACCTGGAAGAAGCGATTGCTGTCGCCAACGACATCCCTTTTGGACTTTCATCGGCAATCTACTCTCAGGATGTCAATACCTGTGCCATTGCCGAACGGGATCTGGATACCGGCCTGATCTACATCAATGCTTCGACCATTGGTGCGGAAATTCAATTGCCCTTCGGCGGCACAAAACAAACCGGGCTTGGGCCGCGTGAGGCCGGAGGACGCGGGGGCGCGCTGGATCTTTATACAAAGTGGAAGGTAATCTATCGCGACTTCAGCGGCCAACTGCAAAAGGCACAGATTGATGATTGAGGCACAACGACCGCTCCGCCCAATTTTTCTGGTTATTTTTCTGCTTGTTTGTTCATTGGCTTTGTCGGCCTGTCTTGACTCTAAAAGCGGAGATCGCGCCAGCCTTCCCGCAGACACCCTGAACCTGTCCAATACAACAACCGTTTCATTCGCGCCGACCCTTGTCTCAAACGGCGATATTGTCTACATCGCCTGGGCAGACCGCCCCAACGGCAATCAGGAAATTTTTCTGGCCCGATCAGGAGACGGAGGTCTCAGTTTTTCGTCGGCAGTCAATATTTCCGAAACAGCCGACCCTTCGACCAATCCGAAGGTTGCTGTTTCTGGTACAGATCTCTACATCGTCTGGGAAGAATTTGTGACGGATCGAGACGAAAGCGACATTTTTTTCCGTACTGCTTCCGACAACGCCGGGGTCTTAATCTGGTCGGCTCCCCAAAACCTCTCTCTCTCCGCTCCAATCTGCGGCCCAAATCAAGTGGGCACTGATCCCTGTCCTTCTCAGTTTCCGGCCATTGCTGCAAATGGGGATACGGTACTTGTTGCCTGGAGCGAAGCAGAAGAGTATACCCTAAAATTCACTACGCCAGAAAAAGATAAAGGAAAAGATTTCACCTTGACCAACGGGGATATTTCTCTGGTTGCTTCATCAGACCGAGGCGTAAACTTCAACCTGTTTGGTCCATCCCCCATTATCCTTTCTCCGCTAAATTCTACGGAAAATCCAACACCCTCATCCAGTCCAACTTTGGCGGCTCAGGGAGGCATATTTTATATTGCATGGACCGATTTTATCCATCCGAATTTAGACCAGGAAGACTCCAAAATTTTCTTCAGAAGTTTTGACAGCGAGACGGCCATTTTTACCCCGCCAATTGGCAGTCTCGAAACCATTCTTTCCGAGCCGGTGAGTGGCCCCGCCGGGCCCGAACTTGCTGCTGAGGGGAGCAAGGCTTATCTTGTTTTTGAAGGCGCTCCAGCATCCGCGAGTGATTGCAACCCGAGTTCTGACATTTTTTTCTCAATATCGACGGATGATTTTGCAAGCGTGCCGATTGCTTCACCGCTCAACATCTCGAATAGCGATTGCCGCGCCAGCAGCGGAAAGCTATCGGTCTCAGAAGAGAACATCTACATTGTCTGGGAAGACAATTCCCCCAGCCTGAACGGCATTCTATTTCGCAAGTCAGATGATGGCGGACTGACTTTTTCGGCTGCAACGAAACTGACTAATGCAGGCAGTTCCGTCGCAGCACCATCCATTTCAGCAACAGCCTCAAACTTATTTGTTGCATGGGAAGATGCACTTCTAGGCAACCTGGAAATCTTCTTCAGCAAAAAATAACTGTGAGTGCCCCCCTTAGTCCCCCTCCCGTTAAAACAGGGGAAAATAAAATTCTCTCCCCTGCGAAGCGGGGGAGGGTTAGGGAGGGGGCAAAGGCAAATCATGTTTGACTTGAGTTAGTGAAATTTTTACAATGATCTCTAAGAAATTTAGCCGGAAGCGCGAAAAAATATAAGGAGAAATAATGGGAAAGACCGTTGATGTAACAAGTGATACCTGGGATGCCGAAGTAATCAAGGCAGATGGGCCGGTGATGGTTGATTTTTGGGCAGAATGGTGTGGCCCCTGCAAAATGATTGCGCCCACCATCGAAGAACTTGCGCAGGAATATGACGGTCAGCTCAAGATCTGCAAGCTCAATACGGACAATAGCCCTGATATTTCGAGCCAGTTTCAAATTATGGGCATTCCCTCCCTCCTCTTTTTCAAAGATGGAAAGGTCATTGATAAAATTGTCGGGGCCGCCTCCAAAAAACAATTCAAAGAAAAAATCGA
>CAZRYI010000056.1:0-5488 GCA_964604255.1 uncultured Nitrospirota bacterium | reverse complement strand
CCCTATGCTCCGAGAGCTTCACATCAAGAATTATGCAATTATTGATGAAGTGGCTCTCCCTTTGTCTGAGGGTTTTAATGTCATTACCGGTGAAACAGGTGCCGGAAAATCCATCCTTGTTGAAGCGCTTTCCCTCATCTTAGGGGAGCGCTCTTCACTCGAAGGAGTGCGACACGGTGCAAATGAAGCGGTGCTTGAAGCCGCTTTTGATCCACTTCCCTCAAAAGAAAATCCGAACGATACTCTCAGCGCGGACGCCCCACTTGACCCGGACGACGATCTCATTCTCAAACGGGTACTCAATAAATCCGGGAAAAACCGGGTCTACCTCAATGGCGCAATGGCGACACTTTCGGCCTTAAAACAAACAGGCCAAAAGCTCGTCGAAATCCACGGACAGCAAGGGCAACATCTGCTCACTGATCTTGATCAACAGGGTTTGCTGCTTGATGCCTTCTGCCGTTTATCGGAGGAACGGGGTCGTTTTGCATCAGATTTTAAACATTGGTCACAATTGCGACAGGAGCTTGAAAGCTTGGAAAGACAAGCGACTGAAACCAAACAAAAACAGTCAATACTTGCTTATCAACTTTCAGAGCTTCAGGAAGCGTCGCTCTCCATTGACGAAGAAAAACACCTGGAACAGGAAGAGCATACCCTGAAAAATTGGGAGGCTGTACTCGGTATGTCGCAACGCGCCTATGCGCAGATTTCCGATGAGGGTGCTTTATTATCTCAGCTTGACCTTTGTGGCAATGAAATCAGGGCTTTGAATGAAATTACGGATGACGCGGCTTCCGAGCTGGCCCTTTGGGAGCAGTCAAAGATCCATTTGAAGGAACTCATGGCCCTTTTGCGAAACCGCTGTCACGACGTGGAATATCAGCCTGAGCGACTGGAAACCGTTTCCACGCGTCTGTATCAAATTCAGCAATTGAAAAAGAAATACCACCGCTCGCTAGAAGAAATCATCGACTATCAACAGCAATTGGAAAAAGAACTGTCTGAGTTTGATGAAAATGAAAACCGTCACCAGGAACTATCCGCTCTGATTGAAACAACGGAAAAAGCACTTTTATCTGCTGCTGAGGGGCTTTCTGCAAAACGGAAGAAAGGGCGGGTGCAACTTGCAAAAAAAGTGAAAGAAGCACTTGATACCCTTGGCATGGAAAAAACCTCTTTTCATATTGCCCAAGAACCTGTCCCTCTTTCCGAAAGCGGCCTGGATCAGATTGAATTTTTGATCGCCTTGCCAGGTGAAACCCCTCAGGGCCTGGGTAAAATTGCCTCAGGTGGGGAGCTTTCGAGAATTATGCTTGCGCTAAAAGTGGTTTTGGCAGAGGTAGATCCGGTACCGACACTTGTTTTTGACGAGGTGGACGCGGGTGTTGGAGGCGGCATTGCCGAACGCATTGGCCGACGGCTTTCAAAACTGGCAGAAAAACATCAAGTCTTGTGCATCACCCACTTGCCGCAAATCGCTGCGCTGGCGGATCATCACTATTTTGTCGCAAAAAATGTTTCGGATGATCGTGTGTCCACCTCAATCAAGGCACTGAATCAGAACGAGCGGGTCGAAGAATTGGCCCGGATGCTGGGCGGCGTCAACATTACCGATTTAACAAGACGCCATGCGGAAGAAATGATGCAAGCGAAATAAGCGCAAGGGGCAGAGTAGTTGTCAAAAAATAAGAGAAGATACTACTCCATGCGATCTATGGGGTTGCCACCTTTAAGGAATTGCCTGAACGCATCAGAAATCCGTTCATCGCTCCTGACTCTTTCCCAGAAATCGTGGGCCATTTTTTTGATTGAAGATCGCATTTTTGTGTCAAGATTTACGCTCCTATGTTCAGGTGGCGTAAAGTGGTAAGGAGCAACTTCGCCAGTACTTTTCGGCGCAAAGCCCATAGAGCACATATCATATACGGGTAATAGCCTGAACACCTCCCCTTCTATCGCTAATCCCAAATTACCCAAATGCATATCTGTATTGTTGATAAGCCGACCAAAAGCCCATAGAAACTCTGAATCGTAGACATGCTGCCAACTTACCAAGTTTTTTTTGTAAAGTGCACCCATGACTTGTGGCCAACCACTTCCTATCCCCGTAAACTCCGCATCAACAAACTGAAGTGAAATCATCGACATGCGTCCATATTCTCCGGATCTGTCAAATCGCTGCGACTCTAAAAAGAGTCTGCCATCCATTTCAATCAACCTTGTTTCTGAAGCAGGAAAATCTTCGTGATGGATGGCTTCTGTTGCATGATATTCCGTAATCAGGATATCGCGCCATCGCCTAGCAACATCATTGTCTCCTTGTGGGGAAAACTTAACAATGACATGTGCTGATCGATCACCACAAAAAGCAGTGAATTTTGGTTGTTCACCACCCGCAGATGATCCTGGAATGATGCCTCTCATAACACTATCAGCAAGCTCAGGATAGTCTTTTTCGGTGCTATGGACTGGTTTCCGTCGAACACGTAAAAGTGCCTGCTGCCCAAACTTAAAGTGCCCAGGAAGATCGTCGCCATTGGAAATTAAATAACGCCCGATGTGATTTGCAGTCCAACGCCTCGGATCACTTGGAAAGTCATCAGACTGGGAAGCCATTTCTTCCGCAATCTGACGGCCTAGAAATCCCTGAGGACTCAGATCGCTTAAAAAATAGGGCAAGTCTTCATACAGGCCATTCCCGCTTTCTCCTAGCAGGACATTCGGCATTCCTGTCATGGGTTCGACAAAAAAACCACCGTGAACCAGGGGACGAACATATGCGACTAAAACCGTATTTCCATATGGATCGACCATCACCAAGGGGAGGTTGTCGTCTCCACCAAAGGCATTACAAGTCATCGCATACCTGGGTGGCCGCCCACCCGGCAACTTGATAATCGTGTCTCTCATCCCTTTTAGTTGACGTGACACGACGGGTTGACTCAGTCCTGTTTCAGCCTGGATCTCTTTAGATGTTGCGGAACCTTGCATCAAATATTCGCTGATAGATACTGGCATTCGGTCACTCTCTCACAAATTCTAGACTAGAAATAAGAATAGATATAATCTGAATTATATTACAATAAATATATTTATATCAATATGTTGTGGAAAATAATATTCCAGAGTGAATAGATATTAGAATAGAAATATGCAAGACAGAGTGTAAAAAAAGGGGACGAGCCAGATCAGCTTATCCCCTTTTTAAATTTCTAAAAATGATCTTTTAAGAATTACCAGTGCCAGATCCGATCATGGTTTTCAAAGAGGTCGAGTATCCCCTCGCGATTAACGGTTTTTACGCCTGAAAGGAGTCCAGTCAAGGCAATGCCACGCGCGGCAAGGTCGGCTTCGACAGCATAAACAGCAACGCCTTTGCCAATTAAAGAAGCAATATCCTCATCAATTTGAGCGGGATGTGTCTGTTTCCAATCTCCAAATTGTAGCGCTGGAGCCATCTGGCCTGTAATAGCATAATTGACGGCATTTCCTCTGAGCAAGACGGTGATATCAGCCCCCGCGCCTTTCATGGCGTGGGTGATCCAGACAACGGTGTCGTCCTGTTCTTCCATTGTCGCCCTGTAAGCGCTTTCGATAATATTGAGTGTTGTCGCCATCAGTGCTTCCTCACTTTGTTGGAATAATCAATGTGTTGTCTGAGGTATTTGCCCAATTGACCAAGTCTCCAGGTGTGCCACGGCGAACGCCGGGCACTGACTCTGCAACACCTCGCTCATCAACACACAGACCACAGTTAATCCAGTCGAGTTTTGAGCCGGTTTTTTCCGCAAGCTTCATAATTTCAATGACCCAATCTTTTGGCAGCGGGTGGTTCCATTCATCCGCCTCACAACCGTGTACCTTGTTTGCATGGGCGGCCTGTTTTGAAAAAGGCAGGCAAACGGCACCCTCGTAAGCAAAGACATTGACGTTGATGCCCCGTCTCACTGCGTTATCAATCAAACGAAGGGCGGTTGTTGTTCTCGCATTCTCAAAAGGGGCGTCCATGATACCGAAAGTCAGTGTTTTTTGATCAGACATTGTTTCCTCCTAATGCCAGATTGTTTTTGTCCCGGCAACCATCTGATCCACCACAATATCGAGCGGTGAAGGTTCAACCCCCTCAACGAGGGAATCGACCGAAATACCCCGTTCATTCAAAGAAAGCTCATCGGCCAAAATACGCACACCCTTTTTTGCTAAGCGTGAAATTTTTTCCGAACTCGGGTTCTGGCGCGCAGGAAAAACACCATTTTGAATAAGAAACAACGTCACTTCATTATTGCGGCCTTTCAGGCCCGAAGCGATATCGTAATAATAGTCCACGTCATTAACCTCAAAGGGATCACGCGATTCAATGAATAAATAACTGGCCATTACACCTCCTCTATCATAAAGTTTGAGGCTCGAAATCCAGCCCGCAAACACTGGTTGTAAATAAAATTTAGACTATCCCGATTTGCGTAATTCAGTCAAGGCGAAATGAGTTGTCAGGATGGGGAAAAAGAGCGCTTGAGAAAGCACCCCCCTAAGACGCGATTTTTTCGAGCAGGTTTAAAAAGCGTGGATCGTCATTTGCTTTGATGAATTTGATGCCGAGAAATTGTAGGTCTTTTTTGTTCAAGTCCCGGATATGACGCACGATGCCGTAGAGAGATAACTTAAATTCGTTAAATTCGTAAGCCTGATCAGAAAGTTGAAAAGGAGGAAAGTCGATAGAAACCAGGGTGTTGAGGGTAATTTCCCGTGCTCCTTTTCGTGCAATGACTGCAAAACCGGAGGGGGAAATATCTCGAATTTGTCCGTTCATTTGCTCGCCAGCGATTTCATTCTTGATTCGCTCGTCTTCCTGGTAATCGACGACGATTTCATCATCACCCGCTTCTGTCCCCGGCAGCACTTCGACACTTGAACAGATAAAGTCCTTCATGATGAGGCTAGTGTGTTGATCCACGCTGATTGGGACACCAATGCTGACCTCATCGTTTCCATTTTCTATTTCAAAAGCCGATTTTTCAGGGTGAATCCTGTCCACCAGTCTGACAAGATGAAGATGACGCGAAATCAACCTTTCTGAAATCGTCTCTGAAATCACCGAAATCGCAGCCTCTTTCCCCTCATTCAGACGCCAGCGCTTTCCTTGTCTTGGGTCGGCATAAGAGAGAACCACCATCGGGGCAAAAACCTGCTGAACAAAGGTCTGGACGACGTATTCCTTTTCATCGGTCGGAAAGACAACAAGCAAGTGCGTATTCAGGCTGAGCTTCAGCAGGTCGGGAAGACGCAAAACCAGCTCTTTTTCACTGACTTTCACCGCGTAGGTTGAATAAACCGTGTAGTCATCCGCGATGATCATCACTTTTTTTTCTCTTTTTAGAAATCCCTTTAAGATTTCAGAGTTGATTTTTTGCGGACGGCTCAACTGCTGCATATTCAGGCCTTTGAGGTTGAGCAAGGTTCGGGAAACTTTAATCAGAGAAAGCGT
>CAZRYI010000055.1:0-9805 GCA_964604255.1 uncultured Nitrospirota bacterium | reverse complement strand
GATCAAATCATTGCCAAACCCCAGGTCGTATTATATACTGGGATACAGTTGGTGCGGGAGATGGATGTTCTATGGCTTTATTGGAAGTTGAAAGACTCGGTAGTCCGATTTTGAGAAAAATTGCCGAGCCGGTTACTCTGGAAGAGTCGATTGATCCGCTTTTTCAAACCTTTATTGATGACATGATTGAGACCATGGAAAAATTTGACGGCGTCGGTCTTGCGGCACCTCAGGTTTCGAGATCAAAACAGGTGATCGTCGCTATTTCCAATGACAATACCCGCTATGCCAATGCACCCGATTTTCCCCTGTTTGTATTGCTCAATCCCAAAATTACAATCCTGTCCGATATTATGATTGATTCCTGGGAGGGCTGTTTGAGTGTGCAGGATCTCCGGGGCAAGGTCTCCCGTCATGCAAAAATTTTAGTCGAAGGTTTTGATCGCAGAATGACACCCGTTTCTTTTGAAGCGGAAGGTTTTCTTGCCATCGTGGTGCAACATGAGGTGGATCACCTCAATGGCAAAGTGTTTCTTGATCGCATGTCCGATCTTTCCACACTCAGCCATCTGGCTGAGTTTAAGCGCTATTGGACGCCTCAATCAGCAGCAGTCTAGCGGAAAAAAGAGGGACAGCAGTGAAGCTGGAAGACAAGCTTTTTCTTGATCAATATAAAGTCGATTCGGAAGCCCATCTCAAGATCAAAGACCCGGAAGTTTGTGTTAATTGTACGGACAAACAATGCACCTGGGTTTGTCCGGCAGGTGTTTATAAGTGGGACGATGAGGCCAAGCGTATCATTCTTGGCTGGGAGAACTGCATGGAAATGGGTGCCTGCGTTGTTGCCTGCAATCAATTTGATAATATCGACATGAAATACCCCAAAGGGGGTTACGGTATCTCTTATAAATTTGGATAAATTCTTCACTCGCAAATAAGGCATTTTCCCCATACTGATAAACTATGCGTGTTAAGATAAGCATCCAAAGATTTAACCCGGATGAGGATCTCAAGTCCCATCTGGAAGATTATTTTATTGAAGCAGGACGTGAAACCACCGTTTTGCTCGCCCTCCTGAAAATCAAAGCCGAAGTGGATGGCACTGTGACATTTCGGGCTTCTTGTCGGGCTGCGATTTGCGGCTCCTGTCTGATGATGGTCAACGGTATTCAGAAGCTTGCCTGCCAAACCTCGGTATTTGAAGAACTGGACAAACACGGAAAACTCGTCATCGCCCCGATGGCCAACATGCCTGTGATCAAAGATATGGTGGTCGTGATGGATCCCTTCTGGGACAAAATTAAACAAATCACGCCCTATGTTGTGTCCAAAAATGATCATCGACCGGTTGATGCGACAGCGCTTAAAACCATTCAAAAGGATCTGTACAACGTCGATGCCTGCATTATGTGTGGTGCTTGTCTTTCCGCTTGTAATAGTTTTGAAGCCTCTCCACAATTTATCGGTCCGGCTGCTTTGGCAAAGGCCTATCGCTTTCAGGTTGATCCAAGAGATGAAACACGACCGCAACGCTTGTCTGCATTACAAGAGGACAATGGTATCTGGGATTGCGTCCGCTGTGTTTATTGTGTCCAGGTTTGTCCCAAGGACGTTGCTCCGATGGAACAGATTGTCCGGCTGCGTAGAAAATCAATTACATCGGGTTTAGATAATTCGGTCGGGGCACGACATATTACGCAGTTTGCCGCAGTTGTTGGTGAAGAGGGGCGTTTGAATGAGTCACGCCTTCCTCTCTTGATGTTATTGGGAAATATCGGGAAATTACTGCGCACACTGCCACTCGCAATCAAAATGTTTCTGCGAGGTAAAGCACCCATGCCTTTCGGCGATTCCCCCCCCGGACACAAAGAGGTTCGTGCCATCTTCAAACAAAACAAGGACTCAGTGCACAAGGAGAGTTGAATGAAGGTCGCCTACTACCCTGGCTGCGCCGCCAAAGGCGCTACGCCGGAACTCTATCAATCCACAATGAAAGTGGTAGAGCGCATTGGCATAGAGGTTGAAGAACTGACGTCTTTTAATTGCTGTGGTGCCGGCGTGATCGGTGAAGCCGATCCTGACTTGGCCTATACCCTGAATGCCCGGACGCTTGCGACTGCCGAAGCACTTCATCTTGATATTATGACGGTTTGCGGTACCTGTCAGGGAACGCTCGGTGCGGCAAATCAAGCCTTGCAAAAAGATGAAGCTTTACGTGAACGTATCAACCTTAAATTAAAAGAATCTACAGGACTTTCTTATAACGGCACAGTTACGGTAAAACACCTGCAATGGATTTTAGTGAAAGATTTTGGTCTTGATGCCCTGAAAAAATTCATTACCCATCCCCTGACCGATATCTCAATCGCTGCCTTTTACGGTTGTTACATTTTGAGACCCGATACTTCAGCACAATTTGATGACTGGGAAAATCCGACTTCCCTTGAAAACCTGATTAAGACAATGGGTGCTTTTCCCGTTGCATATGATGGTCGGACAAAATGCTGCGGTTTCCCAGTTTTTTTAGAGAAGGAAGAGATCGCAATCAGTCTCACAGAAAAACGTGTCGGGGAGGCACGACAGTGTGGCAGTGATGCAATGGTGACCCCTTGTCCACTGTGCCATATGAGTTTGGATTTTAATCAGGAAAAAGCAGAAAAATTACATCAAGAGCAAGAAGGAGGGGCGCACCACAAACTTGAAATGCCCATCCTTCACCTACCTCAACTGCTCGGTCTGGCAATGGGCTTTACGCCGGAAGAACTCGGCATGAAACGCCACCTCGTGCCAAGCACCCCACTCATAGAAAAAATCCTTTAAAAACTCAAATGGGAGAAAACATGCCTGAATTAAAACCTGGAGATAGGGCGCCCTCTTTTGTCCTGAGCGCGGGCAGCGGAGAAACAATTACGCTTAAAGCTTTTGAAGGCAAAAAAAATGTTGTGCTTTATTTTTACCCGAAAGACAGTACGCCGGGTTGCACAACGGAAGCCTGCGATTTCAGAGATGCAATAGAAGGGCTGAATCAAAGTGATACGGTTGTTTTTGGTGTCAGCCGAGACTCACTTAAATCTCACCAGCGCTTTTCAGAAAAACAGCAGCTCAACTTCCCTTTACTGAGTGATCCAGAGGCTGAAGTTTGCACAGCCTACGGGGTCTATCAATTGAAAAAAAACTACGGGCGG
Organism: uncultured Nitrospirota bacterium; assembly: GCA_964604255.1. Lineage (GTDB taxonomy): Bacteria > Nitrospirota > Nitrospiria > SBBL01 > JAADHI01 > JAJDBU01. The sequence goes on along the minus strand of CAZRYI010000055.1, from coordinate 6,620 downwards.
GAGTACATGGGAATTGTCCGTTCAACCTTTATCATTGATAAAACAGGGAAGATTGTTGAGGCAATGTACGGCGTGAGAGTTAAAGGACATGTCGATGCTGTTTTGGCAAGATTAGAAGGGATTTAGGCTTCAATAACTGGGGTCTAAAAAATTGACATGCTCAAAAACCGCGTGTTATATAGGGACAACTTGTTCAATAAAATCACAATTTTAAGAAGGAGGGAGAGAGAACCATGGCACTTTTGATTACGGACGAATGCATTGCCTGCGCTGCTTGTTTGCCGGAATGCCCCAACGAGGCTATCTTTGAAAATCTGGAAGATTGCGAAGCTGAAGGCCTCGACATTACCGGGGAAGAAGAAGGGGAAGACACTGAATCTCAAATGTCATATGTTGATGGCGACAATATCTATGTCATCGCCTATGACCGTTGCACCGAATGTGTCGGCCACTTTGATGAACCACAATGCGCGGCAGTCTGCCCCGTATCGGATTGCTGTATTTCCGACCCGACTTATCCTGAAACTTCTGCGGTGCTGCTGGACAAAGTCAAAAAGTTGAACCCGGATAAAGAGATTGATGAAAATCTGATCTGGAGCGGCGTTCGTAACTAAGATCCCCTCCGAAAACAAAAACAAAAAAAGCCCCGATGACCCTTTCACAAAGGTCTTTGGGGCTTTTTTTGTTTTTGTTAGGCCGAAGGAACTTAAACTTAAAACTACATTCTATTTTTGAAACAAATCACCAAGTCTCTCATGGAAATAATCCCCGCGATTTTTTCCCGATCAGTGACAACAAGATGACGGATGCCTTTATCGGCCATCAGGTCATTGGCATCCTTTGCTGTTTTTTCAATATCAATCGAGATAATCGGGCTACTCATAATGGACACCACCCGACTTTTATCGGGATCAAGCCCCGCAGCCATCCCAAGACGAACCAAGTCTCCTTCACTGATGATACCGATCTTTTCCTCTCCCTCACCGACCAGTAGGGAGCCGACACTCCGATCCCGCATTTGCTGGGCGGCTTCGCGAAGGCTCGCCTCAGGAGAAATGCCTTTGATTTCTCGTTTCATCAGTAATGCCAAGGGTGTCATGTCTACCTCCAAATCAGGTGAAATAGTTTAGTACTAAAGCTGTGAGAGAATATAACAAACACCGTCAGGAAGCAATTTCACTTGAAGTGTGTCAATACTATAAATAAGACTTGATGTCTTGCTTTAAAGCAGAAAATCGGACATAAAATGCTTCTTTTTGAAACCCTATTTTTGAGGAGAATCAATGATGAAATCGTATCGAGAAGAACTCTGGTTTAATATTAAGTCCCGGCGAGCCTATATCAATATTTCTCAAGAGGTTCAGGGGGTGATCAATAAAAGCGGGGTTCAAGAAGGACTCTGCCTTGTCAATGCGATGCACATTACCGCCTCCGTTTACATCAATGATGATGAACCGGGGTTGTTGAAAGACTACGATGATTTTTTGGAGCGCATTGCGCCACATGAACCCATATCTCACTATCGCCACAACCAAACGGGTGAAGATAACGGTGACGCACATATAAAAAGACAAATCATGGGCCGTGAGGTTGTGGTCGCGATCACGAAGGGTGAACTCGATTTTGGACCCTGGGAACAGATTTTTTACGGGGAGTTTGATGGTCGCCGACGGAAAAGGGTGCTGGTGAAAATCATCGGGCAGTAGTGTCTGAGTCTTTGACTTTTGTCTGTGTCTTCTTCGACTGCTTTTTTTGAAGTTTGGGCCCCGCATGTCCGGCTCTTGGGCCACCATTGTGATGAATAAAAGCGTAGTCTCTAGAGGCTTTGTGAATGCCGGACAATTCATCTGGCGTGAGCCATTGCAGTAGTTTTGCATTTTCTTTGTTTTGATTGGTGTTTGAGACGGTTGTATTATCGGTGCAGATCGAAACAGGGATGCCATGTTCCAAAAAAGTTAAAATGGGATGCGGTTCTCCTAACTTGACCGCCCCGGTTTGATAGTTTGAGGTATAACAACATTCAATCATAATCTTGTCTTTCGCCAGCCGTTTCAAGAGCGCCTTGTCTTCTATTGCCGAACAACCGTGACCGATGCGCGTTGCACCCAAAACATCAATCGCCTCCCAAATCGACTGAGGGCCTTCATCTTCCCCTGCATGAATGGTGAGATAAAGACCGCCTGCACGAGCGATATTATAGGCTTCACCAAAGAGTCGCGCCGGATTACCCCGTTCGGCTCCAGCAAGATCAAAACCGATAACGCCTGTTCTTTCATGAAGTGATTGCGCCTCAGAAATCGCCTGCCGCGCCAGGATCTTGGCAATATGCGGCCCTTGATGCCGCATTGCAATGACAATCAGGCCGATCTCCATTGGAAAACGCAATTTTGCTTTGTTGATGCCGCTGAGCACGGCACTGATGGTTTGTCTCAGTGTCAGCCCGGAATAAGTATGAATAATGGGTGCGTAGCGAAGCTCCAGAAGACGGACATTGTTTTTGTAAGCCTCTGCAATGATTGCTTCGACCGCATAGGCAATGTTGTCGTAAAACTGCGTAATCCAAAGAGGATAGTGAAATTTGTCGAGATATTTCAGCAAGGCACCTTCTTCCCCTTCCTGAAGCACCAGTTGTTTTGCCATTTCTTTCTTGCTTGCAACCGGGTGGAGGCCATGTTTTTTCATCAATTTCCAAGTCACATCCACAGGAATTGAGCCATCGACATGCTGGTGCAACTCGACCTTTTCAATTAAAGAGACATCACTTTTTTCGCTGCGTGGCTTCATGACTTTTCCCCCTCTTCCTGCAACTGCCAATAACGGTAAGCCAGATATGGATCCCACATCGCTCCGGTTGCGCTCATGACCGCATCTACTCCAAGATCAAAATAGTCTCTGATGTCTTCAGCAATCATTGCACCACCGACGCCAACAACGACGAAGTCATAGCCTTCTTTCTTTTGGAGTTGGACCAGTTTTTCAGCCTGATTCATGGCACAGCTTTTAATTGCAGCACCACAAACGCCCGATTTTAAGCGCCCTGCTCCAGGTAATGCAGGCGAGTTATCCGGCTTGACGATTTCAAAAGAGAGGGTATTGACTGATGCAATGCCTTGCACATGGGGTGCATTGGCGGCAACGACCTTTTGAAGCTGTTCAAATGCTGGGATATAACCGATTTTGATTAGTAGGGGAATACTGCCAATTCTTTTTTTGACCAAGGCCGAAACCTCAGAGGAGGCCTCTGGATCACTAAAAAGTGCCCCTTCTCGACCGCTCACGTTAGGGCAGGAGAGATTGATTTCGATCACTTCCGCTCCCGCATCCACAGCCATGACTGCCGCATCTGCATAATCATCGGCAAGACGACTTCTTTGTCCCGGTGTGCCGACAACACTGACAATCAGCACTTGACCCGGATTGAGACCCGCTTTTGCTTTGGCAACATCCACCTGCCAGATTTCAGGTGCCTGAGAGGGCATACCAAAGGAATTGGTGATACTCATTTTACCCAGCTGAGGATCCGTATGTTCCGGCAAGGCAAGGAGGCGACCTCCGATATCCTGCTCGCGGAGATCTGCTTTGAGGTCTAAAAAGAGGCAATTGGGTGCCGGATGGCTAGGTCGAGCGCAGGTACGCACTGTTTTGTAGACGAGTAAGTCAAAACCAAGATTTGCATAGGAAAGCACCCAATTGGCGTTGAGCAAGGGCCCGGCAGGTACACCTAGCAGGGAATTAACCTTGAAACCCAAGAAGGATTCTTGGCGATGAATTGTTCGTTTCGGGGTATCACGATCAAGAAATGGACCACGTTGGTAGTTTTGTTCGTAGGAAAGATCGATTCGGTAACTTGGTTTCGGGGTCATCTTCAAAAGTCTATACGATGAACATGAAGGGATCAAGACAAGTTGTATTTTTTGATCAAAAGATCCCTTGATAGCTGAGTCCTAAATAGTATACCATTCCCTCCAATGACCTTGAAAATGGATTAAAAAAGTCATATTTTTAGTTTGTTTGAAGGACTTTAGCTTCAGAAACACCGTTTCACTTCAGATCTGCTACAATTGGTTTTCGCTGCACGCCAACTAAACTTTAAATCAGGTTCGTTTGTGGGAAAACGGTTTTTCGATCTCTCAGTTGCTCTCTTCACGCTTGTCCTTTTTTCACCTGTTTACCTCATTGCCTGCGTCCTGATCCTCAAATCTTCCTCCGGCCCGGTATTGTTAAGGCAAAAGAGAATCGGCAAGGGCTTTCGTTGTTTTGACCTCTACAACTTCCACTGCGAAAGACGTAGACTCCCGAGAGGAACCGTCCTAATAGCCAGAAATGATTTTCCACAAATCCCTTTTCTTCAAAAACAAGCACTCGGTATTAAATTTAATACGCTACCAATGTTTCTGAATGTCTTAAAAGGGGAGATGAGCCTCGTCGGCCCACGACCGGAAAGCCCTCCCTACGTCGAACAATTTGAGGATGAATATAAAACAATTCTAAAGGTGGCACCCGGAATCACCGACCTTTCGCCGATGGCCCTGAAAAAAGCGTCCCCTCCCTCTAAGACGTCTGCCACAGCTCAAAACGACAAGTCAGAAAAAAATGAAAATGCAAGACCGACCCTTCCCAAAGAAATTAAACTAGCAAAAGCCTACGTGAAAGATCAGTCTTTCATTCTCGACCTTAAAATTCTTTTTACAAGCCTGAGCCGATTCATCCTTTCTTCCCCATCATTTTTCAGAAAAAATAGCGGTAAAAATGAAAAATGTCTCAAAGACGACATCTTCGATTCCAGATCGCAAATCATCTTTCTTTCCCACCTCATCGCCATACTAAGCTGCAATTATGCAGCATTTTTACTCCGCTTTGATGGGCAGATTCCAAATGCAACTTTCGACCTGTTTTTAAAAACTATGCCAATTGTTGTGGCGGTTCGCTTAGGCCTGCTCTACCTTTGTGGTCTCAATCGTGGCTTATGGCGCTATGCCGGACTGCGAGACTTACTGAATGTTGGCTGGGCCATTCTTACCAGTACACTTGTGATCTACGGAATCGCCGCCCTCTTTGACTGGGGAGCTTATCCCAGATCCATCTACCTTATTGATTCGATTTTGCTGCTCGTTGTTTTGTCGGTACTTCGCAGTGCAAAAAGAATTTATGCCACGCTGATTCAAACCGGGGTGGGCTCGCGGCGGGTCTTAATAGTAGGGGCGGGCAACGCCGGAGAAATGATCGTTCGCAATATGAAACAAGACCGGCGCTACGACAGCCTTCCGGTCGGCTTTGTTGACGACGATATTACAAAACATTCAAAAAGAATCCATAATATCCCCGTTGTTGGAAATATTTGCGATATCGAAAAAGCGGTCACACAAGTCCATGCCGATGAAATCTTAATCGCGATTCCCTCTGCCTCAGCCGCAACGATGAAACAAATCATCAAATGCTGCAAACCACTCAAGCGCCCCATCAAAACGCTGCCTAATCTGGCGGGCATGATTGAGGGGGAAATCTCAGTCACAGACATTCGTCCACTTGATATTGAAGATTTGATCGGACGCGCCGAAATCCGGATACAAGATCCCGAAGTCGCTCAGCATATTCAGGGAAAAAGGGTGTTGATCACCGGGGCGGGCGGCTCTATTGGCTCAGAGCTTTGCCGACAGGTCGCGTCTTTTCAGCCAAAACAGTTGATCATCCTTGAAAGAAATGAAAACAACCTCTACCAGATTGAAATCGACCTGCTCGAAAAATTTCCGGGTATTCCGCTTAAAACCGTATTGGCCGATATCTGCGATATCGAAAAAATTGACCAGACCTTTTTTGAGCTTCAACCCCAGATCATCTTTCATGCAGCGGCTTATAAACATGTCCCCATGATGGAAAGAAACCCGCTCGAAGCAGTCAGAAACAACATACTCGGAACCTATCAATTAATGACGGCTTCGGATCGGCATCGTGTTGAAACCTTTGTTCTGATCTCGACAGACAAAGCCGTTTCTCCTTCGAGTGTGATGGGTGCAACAAAACGTGTTGCCGAGATGATGGTCCGTTTTTTTGATTATAAAAGCCGGACCAAGCTGGTTTCAGTCCGCTTTGGAAATGTCCTTGAAAGTAACGGCAGCATCGTCCCGATTTTCAGAAAGTTGATCAAAAGCAGAAAACCGCTCAAAGTCACGCATCCAAAAGTCCAGCGATACTTTATTTCACTGCCCGAAGCAGTTCAGTTGGTGCTGCAATCTTCTATTCTTGGCGAAGGGGGAGAGGTTTTTGTCCTCGACATGGGTAAACCCATCAAGATTATTGATCTGGCCAAAACAATGATTACGCTCTCTGGACTCACGCCTGAGGAGGACATCCCGATTCAGATCATTGGACTGCGTCCGGGTGAAAAACTGCATGAGGGATTGTTTGAAGAAAGCGAAGTGATTGTTCAGACCCGACATGAAAAAATTCGGCTTGCACGCAACGGGAAAATCAGTCTTGATCTCCCTATCTACATTGACCGGTTTTTAATGATGGATCGTCGGACGAGTTCGGAAGAGATCAAATCCCTCCTAAAAGAGCTGGTACCCACCTGCCAATGGGAAGGTTCACCTGCTTCAAAAGTCACCCAGACTTAAGCTCAA
>CAZRYI010000054.1:0-9834 GCA_964604255.1 uncultured Nitrospirota bacterium | reverse complement strand
TCGAATGTCACACCCACTCTTCGGGGTGGGTGTGACTTGAAACAAATAACGTCCCCTCCTTACACCTGATACGAGACTAGTCCCTTGATGTTAGTGCAGTTTCAGAGTATAACTCCGAATTGTCTTAACTATTTCGGAACTACATCCTAAAATGAACAAAATTGATCGGCGATTAAACATTGATCTTCCTCCCAGGCAGTCTGCCTTTTTATGGGGACCTAGGAAGATCGGGAAATCAACCTTTCTGAAAGAGCGATTTCCCCATAGCCAAATTTACGATTTCCTTCAAACAGACCTATTTATTGAGTTTTCAAAAAGGCCTTCATTGCTGCGAGAGCAGTTGTTGGCAAAAGATCCCGACATCCTAAAATATCCAGTACTCCTGGATGAAGTACAAAAGATCCCCCAAATTCTAGATGAGGTTCACTGGCTCATTGAAAATAAGGGTCTGCAATTCATCCTCTGTGGTTCAAGTACTCGAAAACTGAAACGGGGAAAAGCCAATTTACTGGGAGGCCGCGCATGGCGTTATGAAATGTTTCCTCTTGTCTCAGCGGAGCTTGAAGAGCTGGATCTGCTGAGGGTTTTGAATCAAGGCCTGGTGCCGGATCACTATCTTTCCCCTGATTATAGAAAATCACTCAAAGGATATACGCAGGATTATTTGAAAGAGGAAGTGTTCAGCGAAGGCTTGACTAGAAATATCCCCGGATTTTCAAGATTTTTTGACGCAATGGGTTATGCACACGGAGAGCTGATCAACTATTCCAACATTGCTCGTGACTGTGGTGTTGATTCAAAAACAGTGAAAGAGTATTACCAAATCCTCGTCGATACACTTCTTGGCACCCTGCTCGAACCCTTTAAAAAAAGGCAAAACCGGCAGGTAATTATTCGCGCACCCAAATTTTATTTATTTGACGTTGGTATTGCGGGAGCCATTACAAAACGGGTTTTGGAGGAAGAAAAAGGTGCATTGTTTGGTAAGGCATTCGAACATTTCATCTTTATGGAAATTGCTGCCTACCGTGCTTACAGTGGACTTGATTTTGAGATCAATTATTGGAGAACAAAGTCGGGACAAGAAGTCGATTTTGTTCTGGCGCGTGGAGAACTTGCAATAGAAGTAAAAGGCGCAAGCCGCGTTGAGAAAAAAGATTTCCGATCCCTATTTGCTTTTATTGATGAATATGCACCCAAAAAGGCCTTAGTCATCTGTAATGAAAAAGAGGAACGTATTTGCGGCTCTGTCCGAATCATGCCCTATCAAAAATTCTTGTCTGATTTATGGGGCGGCAAGATACTTCGATAAACCAAATCAAGCAAGCTCAAGCGCCAAGCCCACCCTCAAAAAAATGAAGTTCATTCCTGCCACATCCCTTTGGAGCGCTCGTCGCACGGCTTCCGGGTAAACGAGTGTTTGATGGCGATAAAGCTCGGCGGCGGAAGCAAGATCCTCTTTTTGCACACGATCTGTTTTATACTCGCCGATATAAAGCGCACCCGATTTTTCGTAAAGCAAATCAATGACCCCCTCCATCACCTGTCCTTGCCAAGGCAGTAAAAAAGGGATTTCCCGTCCGATAATTTCTGAGTCACAGATTTCTTCGTAGGGGACGGAATGAAAAAAAACCTCAAAAATGGTTTCTAACTCTTCAAAAATTTGTGTTTGTGACTCACCTGTGTCCGCTATTTTCTGGTACTCAAGAAAGCCAGAGAGTGCATCTCGATAACTTTCAGGCGGATTTGAAAAATCCCAGCCTTCTAAAAAAAGATGGGCCAAGCGACCGATTAACATGCCATTTGCACCACTTCGCTTACGACCACCGTCGCCCTTGCCAATCCATCGCGCAGAATCTTCCGGCGCTTCCTGAATCCGTTTTAAAAACGTCGGGGTGACAAAAGTGGGTTGTTTGATGATGGTTTCATATCGCTCCCGACGCTTCTGCCATAAATCGGCACAAGCCTGCCAATCAACTTGAGGCACTGCCTTTTTTTGAACCGGAGGCCGATGGGGCGTATCAAGCTTGGCTGCAACACATTGCATGGCGATGTGCCCGCTTCCGACCGGAAGGTGAATGGCTGATGCCTCTAGCGAAAGACTGTCGATCTCTTCTTCAAGTCCCGCTTCCAGAAAAGACAAAAAACTGCCTGGGGCCCGCTTGCCGGTCGCGGCAGCGGTGAGCATTAAATGTTCACGCGCCCGTGTCATGGCAACATAGAGTACCCGCTTTTCTTCGGCAAAAGCCCGCAGCCTCTCTTTTTCTCCCAGATAAATGCTGTTGAGATCTCGCAGATCTCCGACAAAAATCCCTGAAAGACCAGAAGACCAATCCTGCCGAACTGCAATGCGGTCTCGCCCCTGTGGGCCTGTTCCGGCATGGCATCCAGCCAAGATCACCACCGGAAATTCCAGGCCCTTCGCTTTGTGCACACTGAAAACCTTCACCGCATCAATGCCCTCTTCGGCCAGGGGAGACTCCGGCTCCTCCCGCTGCTCAGCAAGCGAATGCGCCAGTATTGCAACCACTTCCTTGAAAGTTGCCGTGCCTTCCGCAGACAAGTGTTCTGCCAGGGCCTGGATTTTTTCGAGATTGGCAAGGGCTTGCTCGCCTTTGATTGATCCGGCAGCCAGGACCATGAGAGGGCTTGTTTCAAAAATATGGGCCACGGCTTCGCCGACGGGCACTTGCGTACTTTCATTATGCAGTGTTGCAAGCAGACGATAGAGTGAACGAATGTGCGGACTCAGGGGCGTCGCAGTCTTTGCAGGGGCAAGATAAGAAAGCTGTTTTTGTTGATGCAGCGCGTAGATTTGCACATCGTCCAAAGCACCCACGGGAGAACGCAGCAGGGCAACGAGGGCGAGGCGATCATTCGGGTCTGCGACGACACGAAGCAGGTTGACCGCGTCGATTACTTCCTGTGTTTGGTAAAACCGCCGCTCTCCTTCAACAAGGTAGGCAATTCCCCGGCGTCTCAAAGCCTCTAAATAAAAATGCACTGAAGTTAAAGACCGCATCAAAATGGCGACATCGGCTTTTTGAACCGGCCTGTAACATCCGTCCCGGTCTTTAATCATCGCCTTTCCGATGACGGTTTCAGACAAGTAGGCGGCGATGGATTCCCCTTCCAATCGACGCGCAAGATCGGCATCGCCTTTTTCATCGCTGGCGGCATTTTTAACCCGCCGGAAAACCAGTTGCCGAAATGATGTTTCCTCAGATGCCTTGTTTTGGTCTGCGGGATGAATGGCGATGTAGGCGGGTTGTCGTCCATCTTCCGCTTGGATCAGTTTTTCAAAAAGGCCATTGACCGGATCAAGAATACCCGCATGGCTTCGGAAGTTGGTGGTCAGCAAACATTCAATGCCGTTTTGATCTAAAATCAATTCCCGCACTGTTTGGCAGGCCGCGATATCGGCCCGTCTGAAACCATAAATCGACTGCTTTGGATCACCCACAACAAATAACTTGCCGGGAGAAAGTTTGACTGCGCCCCAGGTGCTTGCCGCTTCACCGGCCACCTCGGAAAGAAAGAGCAAAATCTCGTATTGCACAGGATCGGTATCCTGAAATTCATCAATCAGAATGGCACGGTATCGCCCTTTTAATTGCTCACGAACTGCCGGATGGTCTCGCAAAAGATTGCGCGCCCGAATGAGCAGGCCATCAAATGAAATCAATCCCAGGCGGTGCATTTCTTTTTTTAAATGCTTTACAAAAGGTGCGAGCAAATGAAGCACTTGTCGCATCACAGGCTGATCCACCTGAAGCATTTGGCGAGCGATTTTAATGAGTTGCGCCGCCTCTTTTATTTCATCGTCCTGCCAGCCCTTGACCTTGCCTGCCTTTTTATCCGAGCGGATCAGTCCTTGATCTGCCTCACTTAAAGTCGCGATCAGCGCTTCGGACAAAGCCTTACGATTGGGGGCAATCTCTTGTAATTTTTTAAAAATGCTCAAGGCTGCTGCAAGCAGTTTTTCGATATTCCGGGATGCAGGGTGTTCAATCAAGAGTGTTTCGGCGGCGCTTTCAAGGGACTGAAGCCAGACACGAAGCGGCTCACTCAAAACACCTTGCTCAATTTGTGCAAACAAGGCATCCATCTCAAGCGTTTCGGAACTGAGTACCAGGGAGATTTCCCGCATTTCTGCCAGAGAAACCCTGGGCAACACAGCCTGCCAGGCTGCTTTGCGGGGGGCATTGGCCGACAGTTCGACTGCAAGCCAGTTCATCCAGGTTTCTTCAAAAAGAGACTCCGAAACCCGCCCGCCTTCATCAATGCGAAATTGCGGATCAACACCTGCTTCAAGCGGGTAGCGCCTCAAGAGTGTCGTCGCAAAATGATGGAGGGTCCCGATTTCACTGCGTTCCAGTTGCCGAATTGCCGCTGCTGCCAGGCACGTCATTTCATCTTTTGAAAGCCCGTAACGATCACTAAGTGCAACAGTATTTTCCGTTTCATCGTCAGATTGAAGTTTTTCCAGAGCCTCCCGCAGACGGCTTTTCATTTCACCTGCCGCCTTGTTGGTAAAGGTGAGCGCCACAATTTCAGTGATTTTAACCGGGTCTGGTTTGCGCATCATGAGGTGAATTAAACGGTTGATGAGCAAGGTGGTTTTGCCCGTCCCCGCCCCCGCAGTGACCATGATATTTCGGTCAAAAGTCATGATGGCGCGTTCGCGCTCACTTTGATCCAGCGGTGTTTTATTCATGCTCTTCCTTTTTTTTCGGTCACAGGGACTGAAGCGTTATGGCAATTTTGAAGGTGGGCGTAACACGAAGAGGGAATTCAGGCGGCGATCATGTGTTTCTTGGAGGGGATTTTGCTGAGCACGAGTTCCTGAAGATCTAGTTTTTTTGAGGCATTGTCAATGTCGATTCCTGTTAAATTTCCTTCTGAATCATAATCCAGGACAACACCGGGAGAAACCTCGCGTGAATCAACACTCTCTTTTTTTGACAAATCAATGTACATAGAGTCTGTTTCCGGGAAATATTCTATTTTCATCCTTTAAAACTCCTATCTGGAAAAGCATTGTGAATCGTTATTTTATCTTCAAGTGTGATCACACGAAGAAATCGCCCCTCTAATGCCTCAATCGGTGCCCAATAACGGAACCGGTTTTCTTCTTGTTTTTCAATTTTCACCGGATTTTCCAAAACCTGGATACACCATTCTTTTTTAAGGTATGGACGTTTTTTCAAAACCTTCTTTTCAAAATATTCTGTGTATTTATATGAAACCATAGATGTCTCATTCGATCAATATTACAGGATAAAACATTGCTCGCATCAATAGAAAGCGCTCGCTCTGCCTATTTGCCTGATTTTTTCGGTAGCTTCTTTTTTCCTAACATTTGGTGGGCTTGCCAGGAGTCGTCGTGTTCAAGGCGTCGGCGGGAAGGCAGATGGTTTAAGCGGCAGGCGATTGCCACTTTACAGTAGGAACAAGCCTCATTCGGCATCATAAAAAAACGTCCAGTATTGATGCCCTCTAAAAGCAATGAAATGGTTTCTTTTAATAGGACGCCTGCTTCCCCCTGCCAGCCATCTTCGGGAAATTCACGGACAACGAGTGGGCCGTCGGGCCAATTGGGAGCGAGGAAATAAAAGGCGGATCGTGTACCGCTTTCCGCTTCACCTTCTCTTTCATCGCCATAAATCTCTGCCAGTTTTTGATAAATCGGGGCTTGCAGCTTTTCACCTCGAATGGCGGAAAGCGCCAGATTTTTCTCACCCGTTTTAGGCTGTTTTCGCAAGGTATATTTGTAATCAACGACACGAACACGACCATCTTCCTGATTAAAATCAATTCGGTCGAGATACCCCCACATTTGTGGCCATTCCGGCTCCAGGGAGCCACTGCATTTGACCTCAAAAGCAACAGGGCGATCACCCGATTGCGAAAGACTCTGCAAATCAAGTGCAATCACTTGAGACAACATGGCGGCCAGTTGCATTTTCATCTCCTGCCAAAGCAGGGGGTAGCGCGGTGTCTGTTTATTTTCAAATTTCTGAAAGACTTCACTGCAAACTTCGGAAAGTATTTGATGCGGGATGATGTCTGTCGCACGCTCGAAAAAATCGCCCTGCTTCAGTCGATCATAAAATGCGTTTAAGATTGCGTGGCACAGTTTTCCTGCATCCAAGATCGGCAAATCGGCTTGCTCTTCGGGGGCTTCTATCGGGCGGAGCTTTAACACTTTGTCAGCAAAAAACTGGAAAGGGCACAGGGCATACTTTTCTAAGGAGGTTGGTGTGATGCCTTCTTTTTTGATCGCAGTGGTGAGCTTGTCGATGGGGCCGCATAGGCCGTCAAAGTGGGTCAATGTTGTCGTGGATTCAAGTTGTCTTAAAACATGATGACCTGCTTGATAGTGCGCCGATGAAAAAGGGAGGGTTTTCAAGAGCGGTGCTAATGGCCAGCGGGAGAGCGAAAATAGCAGTGCGATTTCGTGAGGCAACAGCAGATCGAAGCGATTAAAAGGTGCGCTTTGCTGTCTCTCAAGAAGGCCTCGCGGCATCAATCTTTCGTTCAAAGTTTTTGCATCTTGAGCGGATGAAGCTGCGAGATGGCCTAGATACCATGATGGGCTTGCGGTGCCGGATTCCCCGCCAACACGATGATAAAGGGCAAAAAGCCTTTCCCTTGCTGCACTTGCCATGAGGCTCAGCAAAAGCCGCTCTTCATCATAACCCGCCAGTTTTTCGCCGACTTTGTATCCGAGAACGGTTTCCAAAACCCTGCGATGCTGATCCGGTAAAAAGGGGTCTTCACGGATGCTTCGCGGGAATGTGCCCTCGTTCAGACCTAGCAGAAACAGAAAACGAAAGGGAAGTCCTCGCGCAGACATCGTTCCTAGGACAGAAACTCCGGCGACATTTCGGTCTCCAATTGCAATGGTCGCACGATTCAGCCAGCGCTCGAAAGTTTTAATAAAGTCTTGCAGTGAGACATTTTTTTGCGTGAAATCAAGACCGGCAAGTCCCTCCAGTATTTCCCCAATCCCCTTTTTGACACGATCTTCCTGTTTAAGCCCCAGGCCCTTTTCTTCCGGGATCACCAGCCCAAGATATTTCTCAAGCAGTGATTGAAAAGCCGAGGCATAGTCTGAATAAGAGGCACTTGGCGGCAGCGCATGAAGCTCATCATGCAGTCGATTGAAGATTTTTAACAGCAATGCAGCCTGTTGGGGTGAGGAGGATGAGTCCGCCAAGCGCTGCCAGGACTGATGGCCTTTGTCTACTCCGGCCTGTTTCGAGAGCAGGGCCCAAAGTGTTTTGTCCGGGACGGGTGTCCCCTTACTCGGGTCTGCAATTTCAAAATAGGGCGATGAAAGCAGATCAACACATTGCGCTCGGGTATAATTTTTAATTGGCAGGTTCATAAAAAGAAGGGTGTACAAAGCATAGGGATGTTGCAGCAGCGGTGTTTTGCAATTTGTTGTGATCGGAATGGCATGGTTTTGAAACAGACTCAGGATGTGAGACAGATAGGGTGTGGGATCTCTGGCAACGACACCGATTTCATGAAATTGTACGCCTTCGTCGGAGACCAGGCGCACAATCTCTTTGGCGGTAACAAGCACCTCGTCCCGAATGTCGTAACAATTGATAAGGGTCGTGGCGGGTTTTTCTTTGTTGTGAGGCGATGTGGTTTCCGACTCTGTTTCGTCAAAAAGAGTCAGAACCGGTAGTTGCAGATGTGAGGGATTGCGTGTCAAATCACAGACTTGAGATGCATCGTTTACAAGCCCTTCGACATAGCGTTCGTAGAAGCGGTTTGAAAAATCCCAGTCGGCATTTTTACGAACAAGTGGGAAAAAAAGTGTCGTGTCATAATAACGCGTCACGGCTTGAAAGAGATCAATCTGAACCTGGGTCAGGTCGTAGAAACCATAATAAAAAATGCCATCGAAGCCCGACAAAAATGGAGAGTTCGGCACCGCTTGTGTTGCTAAAATCGCGAGATCGCCATAACTGAGCAGTGCATAGGCTTCGGAACATGCTTGCATTTGCCGATAAATGTGAAAGAGGGCAGAAAGTTTTTTTCGATCGCTCTGAGCAAAATGCCCCTCATTTAAAGCCGACAGCACCACCTCCGCATCAACCAAGCCATCCTTCAAATCTCGAAGACATTGCCACAAAGCAGCACTGCCGCCTTCTGTTTCCTCAAGTCCAGCTAATGCAGGATGTGTTTTGTCCAATTGCTGAATTTGAAGCCGCAAAACCTCCTCAAAAAAAAGATCCCCTTTGGTGCTGAAATCGCCTGAAGGTCTACTTTCTTCACAGAGTTTCATCGAAAGTTGATGAAAGGTGAGGATGGAAAACTGAACCAGGTTCAGTTCATGCTCAAGCGTCAGCAGGCTTTGCAGTCGGCGGCGAATCAGGTCAGACGGCACTAAAATGAGCAGGGGACGAAGCGGATCAGGCGTTTTGAATTTCTGGATTTCGGCGACGAAAGCTTTTTCAAGATGTGGGTGAAAGGAACCTAAGAAGATTTGCATTTTGGAATCGTCATTCTTTTTCGTTGAGAGTAAATGATGGGTATTTTGTTATTCCTTTTTTGATAGAGGATTTTCATAGTCTATGCCCAGTTGTCGTGCCGCGATGAGCAGTCGTTTATCAAGCGTCCAGAGAGAGACATTTGAAATGATTGCCGATGCGAGTAAATGCACATCGACGATGCCAATACCCAAACCCATTAAACGACGTTCTTCAATGAAAAAGAGGACTTCGTGGTGGTCTGCAAGATCAACACTTGGCAGCACACTTAACCATGTGATGACATTGCTGCGTTCTTTAAGGTTCCCGCAAGCGAGTTCACCGATAATCAACGGATGCGATGCAATGATACCTTGTGTCAGTAAGATATTGAGGTGAGGATTGTTTTTTCGGAAATGGTCGATCCAAACAGAGGTATCGACAAGAATCATTACTGTCCTAAGGCAGGTCTTCTTCGTAGAATTGAAGTGGCGGATTTTTCTGTTCCGCCCAGTTGCGCAAGTCGCTTGCTGCTTTCCAAAGCAATAAGGGCTTCTAAACCTGCCCTGACAAGAGAGGTTTTCTCAGAAATCCCAGAAAGCTTCGCAGCCTTCTTTAAGAGCAAATCATCAATGTTGAGCGTCGTTCTCATATGCATAAGTATGCCCATTTCACACATACCCGTCAAGGCATAGTCGCGTCTCAATTTGATCAAAAACCCGCAATCATAGCCTCGCCATTCCTACTTTCGGGAACATAAGGTGTTCTACAAATGACCCAATCAAGTTCCCCTATGTCAACCGCTTGCCAGTCAAACCCATGCCGCCCTACCCTACCGCGAAGCCCCCAAACAATCACCCCACCCACCACTTCAGGTCGGGCAAAGCATCCGACCGCCGGGGACCAGGGGGCAAAGCCCCGGCGCCATGGGAATCCAAAGGGCTTGCGGCGAGGCAAGCCCTTGGCGGGGTGTGGGGCAGCGCCCCACATGTAATCAACCCATCCACTAACAACACAAAAAATGCGTACAATAAACCAGGACATCTCAGGGAAATAACAGGAAAATAAATTAACGAAGATTTGAGGAGGTCACACAAGTCGATGAATCAGGAAGCAAAAATAAAAATCACCCCAGTCAACAGCACAACATTTGAAGTCACAGTTCAGGCCAGAACGACAACAAAGCACCGGGTCACGCTCACGCCTTCATATCACAAAAAACTAACGGACGGACAAATCACTCCGGAAAAATTACTCGAAGCATCCTTCAAATTTCTCCTGGAACGCGAGAGCAATACCAGCATTCTCTCAAGTTTCGAGCTGCCGCTAATCAATCGATATTTCC
>CAZRYI010000053.1:2469-9909 GCA_964604255.1 uncultured Nitrospirota bacterium | reverse complement strand
CTGGGAAGTGGACAGGATCATAAGGCCGTCTTTGAAGGCAATCTCGGACCCAATACCGGTGGCATGGGTGTTGTTTCTCCTTCGCCTAAAATGACGTCGGCACTTTCAGCCGAAGTCATGGACAAAGTGATTACCCCGACCCTTCGTGGGATGCGCGAAGAGGGAATGCCTTATCGAGGTATTCTCTACGCTGGGCTGATCTTAACGGCAAGCGGTATTTCTGTTTTGGAATTCAACGCGCGTTGGGGAGACCCCGAAGCGCAGGCCATGTTACCTCGCCTGAAAACCGATTGGCTTGAGGTGATGCTGGCGGCACTTGAGGGGCGTCTCTCCCAAGTCGAGATCAAGTGGGAAGGCGGTGCTTCGGTTTGTGTTGTGCTGGCTTCCGGGGGTTATCCCGGTGCTTACAAAAAAGGAGAAGTAATCACAGGTCTTGAGGGCGATTATCCAGATGCGATGATTTTTCACGCCGGAACCGGACAAAAAGGGGCTGAGTGGGTGACTCAAGGTGGTCGTGTCCTGGGCATTACAGGTGTCGGAGCCAGCGTTTCAATTGCCCGTGACCGAGCCTATGAAGCAGTCAAAGGACTCTCTTTTTCCGGTATGCATTATCGTCGTGATATCGGTCTGTAGTTTCCCGGCAAACGCGCATCAAATCCTCACAGAATGTGTCCTGCTTTCCTTGACAGAATTCAAGGAAAGCAGTTATAGTTTTTGATAAATAGATTCTGATTTTTCGGTCTGGAAGGTACTTTTGAAGGGGGAAACGTGAGAGTGAAGGTAAGATTTTTTGCGGTTTTAAAAAGTTTGGTCGGGAAATCCGAACTCTCTTTGGATGTTCAGGAAGGCAGCACTTTCGGGCAGATTTTAGGTAAATTGAAAACAGATTTTCCCGCCTTGGGTAAAATCATGACGGAAGGGAAAATTCTCATTTCAGTCAATCAGGATGTAGTTGAAGATGGATACTTATTAAAAGATGGAGACGAAATTGCCTTTCTGCCCCCATTTGCGGGCGGATCAACAACGCGCTAATCGTTTAATTTTCGAAAGGACTCAATCGAGATGACTGAAGACTATATCCGAATTCAAACGGAAGATTTTAGTGTTGAAGACGAAACACTCAAACTACGCGATACCTCCAAACGAATCGGAGGCATTGTAACCTTCCTTGGCACTGCCCGCGATTTTTCAAAGGGTCAGGAAATCAACAAGATGGACTTTGAACACTATCCGGGCATGGCTGAGAAACGTCTTGGCGAGATCCGCGATCAGGCATTGAAAGACTATGACATCATTGAAGTGACCATCATTCATCGTGTCGGTGAAATTGCAGTCGGAGAAAATATTGTCCTGATTATCGTTGGAGCGGAACATCGACAGGATGCCTTTCGCGCCTGCTCCTGGTGTATTGATGAACTGAAAAGAATCACACCGATCTGGAAAAAAGAGACCACTCCGACGGGGATTGTCTGGGTTGAAGAACACCCTTAGATACGGCATCCACCCCTCCCTCCATATTCGACAACCCTGATTTTGAACAAAAAATCCCGATCAGTCCGGGTTTTTCGTGCCTTTGACACGGGAATCATCACTCCGATTCGAGATGGATCTGATTGATTGTCTTTGAAGGGAGGGTGTATTCTCGAAACAAGATTTTGGGCGATTTTTTTGACCTGTTTGAGGATAAAAGTATGAATCAAGACACAATAAAAGTACCGGAACAAATCACAAAAGAGATTGAAACCTTCGGTCGTGAAGTCCTGCGTTTTAAAAACAAAGAAATACCGGAAGAAAAATTTAAGCGATTTCGACTTCAGCATGGCATTTATGGTCAGCGTCAGGCCGGTCACCTGATGGTGCGAGTGAAAATCCCCGCAGGTCTTTTAAGCGCCGCGAAACTCCGTTGTTTGGCTGATATTTGCGAAAAATACTCGACTGGAACGGGCCATGTGACAACACGGCAGGATATTCAGTTTCACTATGTCGATCTCGACAATGTCACAACCGTGATGACCCTGATGGCAAACGCCGGTTTGACCACCCGTGAAGCCTGCGGCAATACAGTGAGAAATGTTATTGCCTGCCATCGCGCAGGGATTTGTCCAACAGAACTATTTGATGTCAGCGCCATTTCCGAAGCGGTGGCCTACTATCTGCTTAGAAATCCCATCAATCAGGATCTACCTCGTAAGTTTAAGATTTCTTTTTCTGGTTGTCAGACCGAATGTGGTTTGGCCGCCATTCACGATCTTGGTTTTATTGCCACAAGTCGTGAGGTAGATGGACGAACCGAATACGGTTTTAAACTTCTTGTTGCCGGTGGCCTGGGTTCACATCCAAAATTGGCTCAGCCTTTTTCCGACTTTGTGTCGCTAGATGAAGTTCTGCCACTCTGCGAAGCGATGCTAAAACTCTTTGATACCCACGGAAACCGCCGAAACAAAAGCAAGGCCAGAATGAAATTCATCGTGGAAAAGTGGGGCATTGCAGCCTTCAAAGAAAAGGTTGCAGAAATTCTGGCGGAGATGAAGACCGAAGCTTTGAGCTATCCGCCCTTACCCGCCTTGAAATTAAAGCCGCAATCAACAAAGACGACGGTATTCCCCATCAACTTAGACACTGGCGAAGATAAAAACTACCTTCAATGGCAGCGAACCAACCTGCTACCGCAAACAGATGGCAGCTACGCAGTTCAAATCCGACTACCACTGGGAGACATTACGGCAATTCAAATGAGAGCCATGGCTGATATCGTTGATGACGATTCCCCAAGCGGTTTACGAACCACGCATCAGCAGAATCTGATTCTAGAGCATGTCGAGCAGGATAAACTCTCCGGGCTTTATAGAAAATTACAAGCTACCGGACTGGCCGATCATGGTGTTGAAAAGGTCGTGGACGTCATCGCCTGCCCCGGTGCCGAAACCTGCCAGCTCGCTTTAACGGGATCAATGGGGCTTGGAGAAGCGATTTCTGAGACCTTTAAAAATGAATTAGAGAGCTATGCTGATCTCGGTGATCTGCGCGTTAGAATTTCAGGCTGCCCCAATTCCTGCGGGCATCACCACATCGCCGGAATCGGTTTACACGGCGTCGCAAAAAAAATTCAGGGGAAATTGGTTCCCCACTACCAGCTTCATCTGGGTGGCGGTATCGCATCTGATGCTTCAACCATTGGACGCTCGAAGATCAAAATTCCGGCCAAAAACATTCCAGATACGGTGATGTCCCTGATCGAAATTTATCGAGAAAATCGTGAAGAAACGGAAGATTTCAATCATTTTATTGATCGCTTCACGCGGGAGGGCATTTCTGAAAGGCTCGAAAAATTCATGTCACTGCCTTCGCCCGACGAAGCACCGAATGACTATAAAGATTGGCGGGATGATCGAGACTTCTCGCTGGATGAAATCGGTCCAGGTGAATGTTCCGGTACGGTCATCGACATGATCGAACACAATCTTCGCATGGCCGGTGAGACAGTTCAAAAGGCAGTTCAACTTGCCAAGCGAAATGCATACACCGATATTCCAGAGCTGATCAAACAAGCCATTCTGCTGGATTGCCGTTCGCTGCTTTATACTTACGGCATTGAATCTTCCCATGATGATCAAATCTTAAAGGAATTTCAGCACAAGCTGGTTGAACAAGGTATTTTGAGTGAACGTTTTGAAAGTTTTACTGCTGATTTGGGACGATGGGCCGATTTTGGCTCGGATGCAACCGTCATTCAAGCGTATTTAAATCAGGCGCTTCCTTTCGTTGAAGAATGTCAGGCAGCCTATGATCGCATGGATGCAAGCATGAAATTACAGAAAAAAGAAGACTGAATTGATATCAATATTGAAGTGAGGGAGTCGAATGTCATCAGATAAAAAAGTGGATATTAAGCTTGATCTTTCGGGTGTGCAATGCCCCATGAATTTTGTCAAAACAAAATTACAGCTTGAAGACATGGCATCAGGACAAGTACTGGAGGTGATCCTTGATGATGGCTCTCCCGTAAAAAATGTACCTCGAAGTGTTAAGTCCGAAGGTCATAAAATTCTGGTATTGGAAGAAACTCCTGAAGGACAACATCGGCTCGTCATTGAAAATGTTGCTTAAGGCACCCGCT
Organism: uncultured Nitrospirota bacterium; assembly: GCA_964604255.1. Classification (GTDB taxonomy): domain Bacteria; phylum Nitrospirota; class Nitrospiria; order SBBL01; family JAADHI01; genus JAJDBU01. Next base: position 5,792 of record CAZRYI010000053.1, on the reverse strand, counting down.
TTAAGTTGTCAGTCATTTCTGACAATTTAAAGCAAATGTCTTGGCTTGATAGATACCGCCAAACCCTTAGATTTTTCTAGGTATTTCTTGACATTAGCTATGTCGGCGGATAGAATCGCCTCCACATTCCCCAGTAGCTCAGCTGGCAGAGCAGACGGCTGTTAACCGTCTTGTCGCTGGTTCGAATCCGGCCTGGGGAGCCAAATCCGAACGCTTTTTTAAGTGTTTATCCTATTAAAAAAAGCCCCGCGTTTGTCTCGCGGGGCTTTTTTTATGCCTGATGCTTTTCGACATTTTTTGACAAAAACATCCATTCTATCTGTGTCAGAAAGATATTAAAGATGCATTCTTCTGAAGGCGCTTCAAGATTGCAGTATTTTAGCTCTGTTGGTATGATTCGACTTTTATCCTTAGGAGGAAAGTCACAATGGAGATCAATGTAAGGTTTCTAGAGAAGATGGGGGTACGCCGAGATAGAGCAGAGCGCCTGGGGCTTTCTTTTACGGACGAACTCCCCAAATATGGTATCGACACAAAACTTCGTCAGGCACATTTTTTGGCACAAATACTTCATGAATCCGGGATGTGTCGCTACACCAAAGAGAACTTAAATTATTCAGCAGCCGCCTTGCGTAGCGTGTTTGGCAAATACTTTGCTACGGATGACGAGGCCTCGGACTATCAGCGTCAACCGGAACGCATTGGCTCCCTGGTTTATGCAGACAGAATGGGTAATGGCAACGAAGCAGGTGGCGAAGGCTATCATTACCGTGGCCGAGGGCTGATCCAGCTCACAGGAAAAGACAACTACCGGAAATTTTCAACTTGGTCGGGCGAAGATGTCCTTGATGCCCCGCAACGCGTCGCTGAAGAATTCCCTCTGCTTTCTGCACTATTTTTCTGGGATATAAACACTCTCAACAAATATGCTGACAAGGATGACTTACGCGGCCTCACCAAACGCATCAACGGCGGTTATAACGGCCTGCCACACCGTTCTCAATTATTGGATCTCGCCAAAGACTTGCTGGGTGCCGATAGCACAGCTCCCTTGGAAAAGAAAGATCGTTACCAAGTGAGCGCTTCCAGCCTGAACCTCCGTGCTGATCCCAAGGTTGCCAGCGATAACGTCGTAAAAAGTCTGATAAAAGGCACCGAGGTCTACAGGTTGGGCGAGGTTGATGTCCTCGGATGGGTTCACATCAGCCTTGTCGCAGATAAGTCCGAAGGTTATGTGGCAGATCGTTATTTACGGATGCTCTAAAAGGTGACTTTTGTGACAATGTTCTATCAAAAGCTCGTTAGTCCCCTGGGAGCAATCCACATCGCCAGCGATCAACAATGTTTGTGTATTTTGGCGATAGGAAATCATTGGGATCAATTAAAAATGAGTCTCGGTTCTGTTATAGAAAATGACCATCCGATTCTGGCAGAAACAAAACGACAATTGCATGAATATTTTTCAGGCCAAAGAACACGCTTTGACCTACCCCTGTCTTTTAAGGGGACAACATTTCAAAAGGCCGCTTGGAATGCTTTATTAAAAATTCCCTACGGGGAAACACGAAGCTATGCCGAACAAGCCCAAGCGATTGAAAACCCAAAAGCCGTTCGAGCCGTTGGCAGAGCAAATGGCCAAAATCCGATATCGATCATCGCCCCCTGCCATCGGGTCATCGGAAAATCCGGCAAATTAACAGGTTACGCCAGCGGTCTGAACAATAAAGAATATTTGCTTGAACTAGAAAAAAGAACTTCAAAAAAACTCTGATAAACTTGAACAAAAAAATCCCCCGCAAAGCATGTGCTTCACGGGGGATTTTTTTTAAGCTTGATGAAAGTCGGGGTCTAGACTTTTACAACATTAGCCGCTTGTGGGCCTTTTTCGCCAGCACTCACTTCAAATTCTACTTCTTCGTCTTGCTCAAGAGATTTGAAACCCTCACCTTGAATTGCCGTAAAGTGAACGAAGATATCATTTCCATCCTCTTGAGTAATGAACCCGAACCCTTTGCTAGCGTTGAACCACTTAACACGACCTTTTACCATTTCTAGTTTCCTCCTAGTTGAACGTATTACGTATTTTTTACCTGATAAACAGGACCAAAATGAAGTCGAAACATTGCGCTCGACTTATGTAAATATCCGAAAGCAGTATCAGTGATGTAAAATCGTCAAAGACAAACAGGGGATGATTACACGCCGGAAATATAGCCTAGAAGAAAGAAATGTGTCAAGACATTACGGGATGAAATATTGGACTTTTTACGAGTGAATTAAGCTAGGACGCTTGTGCGGTTACGCGATTGAGTTTTGATATCGCGGCAGTGATTTCGGCGACGGATTTATACCGTAATGTCTTTTTTTTCTCAATACACTTTAAGACGATTTTTTCAAGTTCAGGTGGAATTTCTGGGTTAATTTCTCGGAGCGAACTTGCATAGGTATGGAGGTGCTGATAATAAATATCCCCCTTTGAAAACGGCGGACGTCCCGTCAACATGCGATAAAAGGTACAACCGAGTGAATAGATATCGGAAAGCGTGTCCACTTTTTCCCCGACAATTTGCTCTGGAGACATGTAGAGCGGAGTGCCCTTAATAGATGTTTTTTCCACCATGGTTTCAGTCAATAGCTTGGCGAGTCCAAAATCCATAATTTTGACAGTGCGGTCGTGAAGTAACATGACATTAGAAGGTTTGAGATCCCGGTGAATCACCTTCCGTTGATGGGCATATGCAACACCCTGACAAATAGATTTCATAATCTCCAACAATTCTGAAATGGGAGAAGAATAGGATTCGAGGTAGCGTTTGAGACTAATGCCATCCACAAATTCCATCGTGATGTAAATATCCGGGCCGTTTTTACCCGTATCAAAAATCGTAACGATGTTCGGATGATTCAAGGCCGCCGCAATTTGTGCTTCCTGTAAAAAGTTTTGAAGCACGGAAGGGTTTTCTTTGATGGACTCAGGTAGAATTTTATAGGCGACGACGCGTTTTAAAACAGCATCTTCTGCTTTATAAACAACGCCCATCCCCCCCTGACCCACTTTTTTGATCAACTTATAACGTGCCATACGCTTGTCTGTGCCCGTTTCTTTTTGGCGAACTTTTGGTTTTTCAATGGCTTCAGACACCAATGCCCTTTTAACCTCGGCCAATGCTTTTTGCAGTAGACTTCTGCGCTCCCTCACATCTTTATAGGTGTAGTTTTGTCTTAATATGGTTTCATAGAGTTTTTCAGCCTGCTCAAATTCTTTTTCCGATTCGTGCAGTCTTGCAAGGCTGTAGTAGCAGTCAATGTTAAGGGGAGAAACC
>CAZRYI010000053.1:0-2369 GCA_964604255.1 uncultured Nitrospirota bacterium | reverse complement strand
TGTTTGAGTTTGACGTAAAGATCCGAGGCCTCTTGCAGACGTCCCCCGTTTTCCAATACCTGGGCTGCCGATACCGTGTCTCCGGCTGAAAGAAAAAAATCGGCAGAACGGTGGTAATCGCCCGCATGTTGGTACATCCTGCCAGCACCAATTGGATCTTCTGCTTTTTCGTACATTTCAGCCGCTTCCACCCAGCTTTCCCCCGCTTCAAACGCTTTGGCCGATTCCGCAAAATTATCTTCTTCCTGATATTTTTTTGCCATCATCCAATGGCCCTGTTTTCGATCCCCCATCGCATCGTAGAGTTTTGCCGCTTTTTCAAATGATTTTGCGGCAAGGTAGTATTGAGCCGCTTTTTCAACTTCTCCTGCTTGCACGGCTGCTTCTGCCGCTTGCTCGCTCAGTTCGGCATCTGAAAATATTTCCATCGCCAAACGGTATTGTTTCGCCTTGAGATACAAGATGCCGCTTTCATGGGCAGCGAGTTTGATCTTTTTTTGTTTTTCGATGGAAATATTTGAAGAAACCATTTTTTGTTTCAGATAATAATCTTTAAATTTATCCGCCGCTTGCTGGTAGTCTTTAGCGCGTTTGTAAAGATCTGCCGCCTTGAAAAGTTTTCCAAATTTTTCGTATTGGGCCGCAGCCTCAGCATATTCATGCCCTTTTTCATACATTTCTGCGGCAAGGAGATTTTTGTTACAGCTCAAATAACAGGCAGCGGCAGACAGGTAGGCACCCGCTCTTTTATACATGATGGCAGCTTTTTCTGATTCACCGGCGATATTGTAAAACTGTGCGGCATCGTCCCACTGTTTGATGATTTCATAAATACGCCCGACCTGATGAAAAGCCCGCCCTTGTTTATAAGATTCGATGGCCTGATGGTAGTCCTGAGCTTTTTCGAAAAACTCACCTGCAATAATGGGGTCTTGAGATTTTGCCGCGTGCTTCGCATCTGCCGAGACAAATGATGCACTTTCTCCGCCACCACGCATGCGCTTAAAAAGCGAAAAAGCAAAAAGAAATAAAAGAATCAGTAACGCGTATCCAAGTAATCCGGCATAAGATGCACTGGAAAAAAAGGTCTGCACTGTCGAAAGCGCAGTATCAAATAATGCGGGAAAATTGGTGTCGAAGCTGTCGAAAAAGTTGAAGTTCATGCCGAGGAAGCTCCGGCCTGAGCCGTTTTGCTTTGATGTACAACCTTGAGGGATGTATCACCCAAACGAATAATATCGTCGTTGATCAGCGATTTTTTCGTGACTTTTTCATCATTAACAAAAAGGCCGTTTGTGCTGCTATTGTCAACGAGGGTGAGCACACCCTGAGATTGTTCCAGATCGGCATGATGTCGTGAAACCTGCGGGTCATCCAGTCTCAGGTTCACTCTACCGCGTCCAAGTGAATAACGCTTTTGAGTGATTGGAATAATCGACCCGGCTTTATCGCCATTTAAGAACTCAACACTCCATTCTGTTTCTTTGACGGGATCGGAGGTGTCACCTTGCTCAAACTCCACCCACGGGGACGCTTCAAGGACTGAAGCACTCTCAATCCGTTTGGCCGCCTTGCCTTGACCCGTAGGATCTGAAAAAAAAGCAGCTTCATACAGGCTTAAGTCTGCTGCATTTTGAGGAGAAGAACTACTCTGAAGAATCAGTTTTGTGAGTAAATTCCGAGCTGACCTGCTTCGGTTGTCCGTTTCAAAATATCCATCACTCAATTTCCCCTCACGGAAATAATAGAGCGTCGTTTGGTCGGACTTTTTAAGCATGAGCACCAGCTCTTTTTTACCTCGCGCAATTCGGTCGATGAGGCGTTTATTACCGATGACATCACTTGTCGCCCGCATCACGATATTGGATTGTGCCACGACGAGCAGAGACTTAAATAAAACCGGGCTGAGCGGGTAAAGGCTGAGTTGTCCACTTTTTTGAGACAGGATTTTAAAATAATCTTCAAAGCCAAGTGTTTCCAGACAATCTTTTTTGAGGCGATAGGTAGCGAAGGGGCTGTTCTGAAAAATAAAGAGCAAAAGGTAGGGATTTTGGTCGGAGTTCTGAGCTTCGTCTGCCTCGTGTTTAAAAAGGAGAACCGCCGTAGAAAACACCTCTTTTTTCAGGAGAGTTTTCAGTAGGGCTTCAACAGAATCTGAAAGGCGAAGCTCCGTTTTAAAGGCCTTTTTCTGGGCGCTTATGACTGCATCTAACACATAATAAAGTGTATTTTATAAGCCATAAGCTGTCAAACGAGGACGACAGATTCCCAAGATTATTAATCTTAAAAGAAGAAGAAAGGCAAGAGGCAAGTTTGGGGAACTCTGATTAAGGTTTCAGAAGTATTTTGCCAAAAAAAGATCGTGACTG
>CAZRYI010000052.1:2667-9982 GCA_964604255.1 uncultured Nitrospirota bacterium | reverse complement strand
AATGCCTTTGGTATTATGTGCTTGAAATCCGAACAATGTCCTACCATTACACCCTACTTTTGATTCTCTTGCTTTGGGGAGGCGTAGCCATTTTCTTTCAGCGGCTTTTGCGAAACCCTAAACATGCCGAACGGACAAGCCAGCTTTGGGCTGCATCCGACGTTCTTTTTTTGACCGCAGCGCTTCTAAACGCCAAGGGAGTCGAAAGCCACCTACTAATTCTTTATCCCATCCTCATTGCCGCTTCCGGTCTCTGGTATTGCAGCAAACATGTCTGGGGCACAACAGTGGTTGCGATGGTCTCTTATGCCTCGCTCTGGTTGCACGCAACACTCTTTCGACCGACACTTCAAATTCCCTTCGATTATCATATCGTTTTTCTCGTAGCCCTTTTTTCAATCGGTTTTCTTATTTCCCTCTTGGTAAAACGTTTGGAACGCCTTAAAGGGTATTGCCGGAGCGTCGTGGTTTCCGGCACAAAATAAAGACCGAAGGTTCTGCTTTCTCTGGCGCTCCTGACTTCTCTTTTCGACCCTCCTTTTACAAGCGAAAAACGGTTGCATTCGTCACAAGTCCGCTGGTAGAATCGCCTCCGATTATCCGAACTTATTCAACAATTCACGGACTAAACAGGAGGAACATCTAATGGCTGAGATTCAAAGACAATATGTTAATTATTTATTTTTCAAAGTGGATCCGCTCTGGAGACGACTTCCGAAAGAAGAACGGGAAGCCGGAAAACAAGAGTTTATTAACGCAGTTGAAGCCTTCAGAAAAAAGTCACTGACCGTTGTATATTCAACTGTCGGCATCCGCCCGGAAGTAGATTTAATGCTGTGGCGTATTAGCCCCGATCTGGAAACATTGCAAGAGATGATGGTGAAGATGCAGTCGAGTGGACTGGGGAAATACTTGAACACCCCTTATTCTTATCTTGCAATGACCAAGCGTTCGATGTATGTCGATAAACATTCCCATGAAGGCTCTGAATCCTCTCGATTAAGAGTTGTTCCCGGTGAAGCGAAATATCTTTTCATCTACCCCTTCGTCAAAACGCGGGACTGGTATCTCTTAACAAAAGCTGCTCGCCAGGGCATGATGAGCGAACACATCGAAATCGGCCATAAATACCCGACAGTCAAAATCAATACCTCGTATTCTTTCGGGCTGGATGATGCTGAATTTGTCGTTGCCTTTGAAAGTGACTATCCGACAGACTTTTTGGATCTTGTCATGGAATTGCGGGAAGCGGAAGCCAGCCGTTACACCCTGCTCGACACACCGATCTTTACTTGCGTTCGTAAAGACCTGAAAGACGCCTTAGACGATCTGGGAGACTGATTATGTCGCATGTCGTTCGTGAAGTTGTCATCATCGGCTCCGGGCCTGCCGGATTAACCGCAGCGGTTTACACCGCACGCGCAAACCTCCGTCCCCTCCTTATTGAGGGGGCACAGGCCGGAGGACAATTGATGATTACCACCGATGTTGAAAACTTCCCCGGTTTTCCGGGCGGTGTTCAAGGCCCCGAGTTGATCATGAACATGAAACAACAGGCCGAACGATTTGCGACCGATTTTCTCCAAGGAGATGTCACCCGTATTGATTTTTCAAAGCGTCCCTTTCAAATTGTGATTGATGATGAAGAGACGATTGAGGCAAAGGCCATCATTATTTGCTCCGGCGCACGGGCCAAATTGATTGGACTTCCGGCTGAAAGCAAACTCATGGGAAACGGGGTCTCGGCCTGCGCAACCTGCGATGGTTTTTTCTTTCGAGACAAAACAGTGTTTGTTGTGGGCGGAGGAGATACAGCCGCCGAAGAAGCGATTTTCCTGACGCGTTTTGCAAAAAAAGTCACACTCATCCATCGCAGAAATCAGCTGCGCGCCTCTAAAATTTTGCAGGACAAAGTCTTGGCGCATGAAAAAATTGATGTCATCTGGGATTCGGTCGTAACGGATATTCTGGCGGATGATTCGGGTCGGGTCGGCTCAATCGTATTGAAGAATCTGCTCACAGACGAAACATCGACACATCAAGCCGATGGGCTCTTTGTCGCCATTGGCCATTCACCCAACACTGCACTCTTCACTGATCAGCTTGATCTTGATGCGCAGGGCTATCTTGTGACCCAGGCCGATTCAACAAAGACCAGCTTGCCAGGTGTTTTTGCGGCTGGAGATGTGCAAGACCCCAGTTATCGGCAAGCCATCACCGCTGCGGGAACCGGCTGTATGGCAGCCATTGACGCGGAACGGTTTTTGGAAGAAGAAGGACAGAATTAAAAATGGCTGCGAGAGCCGCCGACCCTGCCAATCCACCCTCGGTCGTGACATCCACAAAGCGTTTAATCATTGCTGGCAGTGAGAGCGATGCGAACCTCTATTACGCCACCCACTTTCTTGCACCTGATCCCTTTATATATCTTCAAGCAAATAATCACAGTCATCTTTTGATGAGCGATCTCGAGCTGGATCGAGCCCGAAAACAATCAAAAGTCGATCATGTGCATGCTTATTCCGATTATGAAACAAAAACAAAATCCGCTGGCATCGCCCAACCGGGTGTCACTGATGTTGTGCATACCTTTATTAAAGAGCAGGGTTTTGAAAAAGACAGCAATGATGAATGGCTTGTCCCTGAAGATTTTCCCTTGGTTTTGGGTGATCGCCTTCGCGCATCTGGACACAAGCTACTGACGGTTGCGGCACCTTTTTTTGAAAAACGCGCACTGAAAACAGAAGAAGAGGTCGCCGCCATCCGGCAAGCACAGATAGGCGTCGAAGCAACGCTGGACGAAGTCCTTGAAGATCTCCGAAACGCAGAAATTAAGGACGGTCTGCTCTATCTTAATGGTCAATTGCTGACTTCTGAGTCTGTCCGTTGCGCTTTACATATTGGCATGATGGAAAAAGGTCTGCTGGGCCAGCACACCATTGTCGCCTGCGGAAGGGATGCTTGTGATCCTCACAATGAAGGTTCGGGGCCACTGCGTGCAAACGAAGCCATTATTTTTGATATTTTCCCCCGATCCATTGAAAGCCGTTATCACTCCGACATGACACGCACCGTCGTCAAAGGAAGCGCTTCAGACCCACTGAAGCGACTTTATGACACCGTTCTTGAAGGACAGCTACTGGGCATAGCCCGAGTGAAACACGGTGCCGATGGTCAGGAAATTCATGCGACGATTACCCGACATTTTGAGAAACAGGGTTATGAAACAGGACTGCGGGATGGCAGGATGCAGGGCTTTTTTCACGGCACAGGCCACGGCATTGGCCTCGACATCCATGAACCGCCACGCATTGGAAAGGTCAAACAAATTTTACAGGCCGGTGAAGTTGTGACCGTTGAACCGGGGCTTTATTATCCTGAAATCGGGGCCGTCCGCATTGAAGACATGGTGCTGGTCGAACAAGACGGATGCAGAAACCTCACAAGCTATCAAAAAAAATTGGAGCTTTAAACACATGAAAGAACTCATCGAAAAACTCTTGATCCAAATGGGGGAAGACCCGAAGCGAGAAGGACTGCTCGGCACACCCGAACGTGTTGAAAAATCGCTCCGGTTTTTGACAAAAGGGTATGAAGAAAACATCGAAACAGTTTTGAATGATGCTTTTTTTTCAAGCACCTATGATGAAATGGTGATTGTTCGGGACATCAACTTCTTTTCTCTTTGTGAACACCACATGCTTCCCTTTTTCGGCCAGTGCCACATTGCCTATATTCCCAATAAAAAAGTCGTCGGCTTGAGTAAGTTGCCGAGGCTTGTAGAGGTCTTCAGCAGACGCTTGCAACTCCAGGAACGGCTCACCTGCCAAATCGCCGAAGCCATTTCAGACAACATTGGCCCCTTCGGAGTGGGTGTTGTCATTGAAGCCCAGCATCTTTGCATGATGATGCGAGGCGTCGAAAAGCAAAACTCCCGAACCGTCACCAGTGCCATGCTGGGTGCGTTTAAGACCGATCCAAAAACACGTTCTGAATTTTTAGGTTTGCTTCGAAACGGCAAGAGTAGTCTCTAGGAAGGCCTCACTCCCCTACCGAAATTTCATATACTTTTTGGGTGGCTGGCAGGTTAAATTCGATTGCGGTATGGTCACGTCCGCCTATTTCCCAATAGCCATCACGACCACGCCGAACGGTGTCGGAATATTCGATCTCAATGCGAATGCGTCCTGAGCTCGGCGACTTTCCCTTATAACAAAATTGACGCTCCAGGTTCTCCATTGTGGCTTCAACCTTTTGATAAAGCAGCCCTTTCCAAACAAAGGCTTTGACCGATTCGGCACTGCCAGCGGGGCCAAGTCGAATCACATAGGGTTCAGACTTTTCGCAAGGTCTACTCAAAGCATTCAGGTTTCTACAGGAGGGATGGTTGCAGGGCAGGGATTCAAAAAAGTGTTTCCAGCCGAAGCCTTTTTCCCGATGATAAAAAAAGAAGTGAACCGTCTTCGACTTATCCCGCCTAAAACCTTGAAGGTAAACGGGATATTTTGCGCGATTGACAATCCGAATAGAAATGGGCGTCGGGGCCTTTGAAAATACTTCAGGGGTCGCATGTTTCGGCAGAATGGTTCCAACAGGCAAGATCCTAAATAACTCGGTAAGTTGTTCTGTTGCCCCGACAGTTTGAGATGTCACAGTGATCATTAAAAAAAAGAACATAAAGACAAGTTGCCGCATGATCTCTCCTGATATCACAGACTTGAAAGAGGCAAACCATAACTTAAGAGTAGCCGTAAAGGTATAATCGGTCAATGCTGTTTTTTTGTTTTTAGGGAGTCGTCAGTCAAGCAGCTTCATCCTCTATCAGATGCATCAAGCCTTCTTGGTCAAGTATCGTGATTTCCAGAGCTTCGGCCTTTTTTAATTTGCTACCGGGCTCGGCTCCGGCGATCAGGTAGTTGGTTTTTTTTGAGATGCTCCCGGTGATTTTTCCTCCGGCAGCGGCAATCATTTTTTTTGCCTCGTCCCGTGTCATGTTTTCAAGCGTTCCGGTGAGCACAAAAGTTAAGCCGAGCAAAGGTCGCACACTGCTTTTTTCCTGTGGCAGGCTTGGCCAGGTGACACCTGCTGCTTTAAGGCTGGCAATGACCTCTCGATTTTTTTGAAGGCTGAAAAAATCGCCCAGGTTTGAGGCGACGATGGGTCCCACTTCGGGAATCGCAAGTAAACGTGTTTCATCGGCCGCCATCAATGCCTCCAGTTCACCAAAATCGTGGGCAAGATCTTTGGCTGTGTTTTCGCCCACGTTCCGAATGCCCAGGGCATAGATCAATCTTGCTAAAGTAGTGGTTTTACTTTTTTCAATCGCAGCAAGCAAATTATGAGCTGATTTATCGGCCATGCGCTCAAGCCCTGCTAAGCGCTCGTGATGCAAGCTATAAAGATCGGCGACAGTTCGGACCAAGTTTTCTTCGATCAATTGCTGAATCAATTTGTCGCCCAGTCCCTCAATATCCATCGCTCGACGGCTGGCAAAATGACTGAGCGCGCCTTTAAGTTGCGCGCTGCACGAAAGTCCGTTAGTACATCGTAGCGCGATTTCGCCCTCAATTTTTGCCACTTCAGAACCGCATACCGGACAGCATTTGGGCATGACAAAGGGTTTTGTATTCTCCGGTCGTTTTTCCAGAACAACAGAAATGACTTCTGGAATGACATCCCCTGCCCGTCGTACTTTTACGGTATCCCCAGAGCGCACATCTTTTCGATGCACTTCTTCTTCATTGTGAAGGGTGGCATTTGAGACAGTGACGCCCCCAACAAAGACAGGTTTTAGTCGGGCGACGGGGGTCAGCACACCGGTGCGTCCAACCTGGATGTCAATGGCTTCGACCACCGTCAAGGCTTCTTCAGCCGCAAATTTATGAGCAAGGGCAAAACGAGGGGCACGGGCGACGAAGCCGATTTCTTCCTGCTGTTTCAAGTTGTTTATTTTGTAGACAACGCCATCTATTTCATAGAGGAGATCCGCTCGTTTGGCATTCAGGCGACGGTGGTAGGCCAGCAGGCCATTTAAACCTTCAACGACAGCTCGTTCCGGGCAAACGGGCATTTTGAAAGTCTCCAGCAGATCCATCATTTTTTTGTGGCTTGGCGGTCGGTCGATGCCTTCAAGTTTTCCAACCGCATAGGCAAAAAAAGTGAGAGGCCGTTGGGCCGTAATAAGCGGATCAAGCTGTCGCAAACTACCGGCGGCGGCGTTACGGGCATTGGCGAAAATCTTGTCCTCGCGTATTGCCTGCGCTTGATTCAGGCGTTCAAAATCCAACTTTCTCATGTGGATTTCACCACGAATTTCGATCAATGTTGGTAAGGTAAGTCCTGAGAGCGCCAGAGGAATGGCACGAACGGTACGGATATTTTGTGTCACATTTTCGCCCGTGCTGCCATCCCCTCGGGTTGCCGCTTCAATTAAGATCCCGTTTTCATAGACCAGGCTAATTGCCACGCCATCCAACTTGGGTTCGACGGCATAGTCTACAAGATCAAGCTCAAGTGCTTCTCGCATCCTGCGGTCAAATTCAGAAACCTCTTCATCATGAAAGGCGTTATTCAGGGACAGCATTGCTGTGCGATGTATGGCAGGCTGAAAAGTGCTCAAAGGCTTTGCACCGATGCGCTGAGTCGGAGAGCTGCTTGTGATCAAGGCTGGGTGTTGTGTTTCGAGATCTCGTAATTCCCTGAACAGTCGATCATAGTCTGCATCGGAAATCGTTGGGGAATCCAGGACGTAGTAGTTGTGGTTGTGCTGCTCGATTTTTTGACGAAGTCGCCGGTTTTCTTCGATCACTTCGGCAGGTATTTGGGCTGGTTCATCACCCATTTTTTTTTGCAAGTGCGCGGGGGGATGTTGTCTCTTTGGTGTCTAAGGCGGCGGAGCGAATACGATCCAGATCGATTTCTAATTGTTCGACGCGTTTTTTTAACTTTCGTTTTGCAAGTAGCGCTTTCATCCAACTGGGGCAGAAAAGCAGGGCCGCAATCAGAAAACCAAGCAGGAAGATCATTGCAGTAATCTGATAGAGCTTGATGGGACTGATCTGCACCCAGTCAAAAAAGTGCAGGGAAACCATCTGTTCCTGGTTGGCGTAACCCGCCGCACCAAAAAAGGCGAGCACAACCAGAATGAATAATAGTCTAATCACTGATTCTCTTTCCTATGTTTCCAATAGTCTGGACTGCGCCGGAAATTCATCGCCAGATACAGCCTTCACCGACCCTGATCTCAATTCCTCAAGGCGGTTTTTTGCTATCGTCGCCCATTTTTTGTCTATTTCTGATTCTGATGGATTAAGGC
>CAZRYI010000052.1:0-2567 GCA_964604255.1 uncultured Nitrospirota bacterium | reverse complement strand
AATAAACCCTAAATAAAATGCGGTTTGAGTAGTTTGTAGGTTTCGTTGATATCCTGTGGGATGACGCGGTGGTCTCCGACGACTGTCATGAAATTGGTGTCCCCTTCCCAGCGGGGAACGATATGAAAATGCACATGATCATCAATGCCAGCGCCACCTGCTTTGCCTAAATTCAAACCGACATTTGCCCCCTCCGGCCCGAAAGCGATACGCAGGGCCGCCAGACTGCCTTTGATCATCAGCATTAAATCGCTCAGCGCCTCATCTGAAAGGTCTTCCAATGTGTTGACATGTTCGTAGGGACAGACCATCAGATGACCATTATTATAGGGATAAAGGTTCATGATCACAAAACCGTGTTTGCCATATTGGAGGATGTGATTTTCCGCGTCGCGTTTTTCCTTCGGTTTATCGCACAAAATACATGCCAAGGGTTTTTCTCCTAATATATAGTTGATGCGCCAGGGCGCCCAGAGCCGTTTCATGTTTTGCCTTTGATTGCCAGGCCCAGCGCTGCCATGACCTTTTGCAGATCTTCCCACACTTTTATTTTTTGTGAGGGATTGTGAAGCAGGTAGGCCGGATGGAAGGTCGGTAGTACTTTAATGCCATTCAGATCGTGGAAGCGTCCTCGCAACGCTGATATCTTTGTATCGGTTTTCAGCAGGGTTTGGGCGGCGAAGGTGCCGAGAGCGCAAATGATTTTCGGTGAGATTGCGGCAATTTGTTGTGCTAAAAAGGGACTACAGGCTGCAATTTCTTCTGCTTCTGGATTTCGGTTTTTGGGTGGACGACATTTAATGATGTTGGCGATATAAACTTTTTCACGCGATAAACCCATTGCCGTGATCATTTTTGTCAGAAGTTGGCCCGATTTCCCCACAAAAGGTTTGCCCTGAATGTCTTCATCTTGCCCCGGACCTTCTCCTACAAAAAACAGGTCGGCTTCAGCATTGCCATCACCAAAGACAATATTTTTGCGAGTTGCCGACAGTTTGCAGCGCTGGCAATCTCCGATTTCTTCCCGAACAGACTCAAGCGATGAACAAGTGGAAAGTGCCTCCGGCGCTTCGTCCAGCATCACTTCATTTTGTAAAATAGGCACCGGCAGTGCTTCGTATTTCGGCTGAGACCAGGTATCAATGCCTTCTGCTTGATACCAGCGAAGTCGTGCTCTAAGGTCGGAAGCAATGTTTTTGATTTCTTCTGAAGGATTCACGGATGATCTGTCTCTTTCAATTGTATCAAGTCTGAAGATGCCATTACCGCCTCAATCCAGTCGCGGTGCTTCGCATCACTTCCCTGCAAAACGATTTCTCGTTGGTTTTCGTTTCGATCATTGATTTCAAGTATTATCCGACCCGGAGGCAAAATAGCAAGTCCTTTGTCAGCCCATTCGATTGCGGCGACACCATCAGACTCAAGATCGTCTTCAATTCCTAAAGATTCAATTTCATCCGAATGAGAGAGACGGTAGAGATCGACGTGGCAAAGCGGAAGCCGTCCTGTGTTGTGGAGGTGTACCAGACTATAAGTCGGGCTATTGATGTTCGAGGATTCCAAGCCCAAGCCACTGGCCAAACCCTGCACAAAGCGGGTTTTTCCTGCACCGAGTGGGCCGATCAGCGCAATCACGCCACCTGAAATGGCCTTTAAGCCGAAGACTTTACCCAGCTTGAAGGTATCATCCGGCCCCTCAGAAAGGAGCGTCCATTTATTTGCGCTGTTTTTTTTTAGGCTGTCGTCGGACATGCCTCGATTGCCTTTGCAAGATTGACCAGGGAATGGACATTTCTCATGATGTTAACTGCTTCGGTATCGGCGGGGCCATCATAGGGTTTTCCAACGACCAGGGCATCGGGGCCGAGTTGCAAACTTGAAAATTCATCCAATGCCGGTAGACGTTCTTGTAATCCGGCGCCCTCAAAAATGGCATTTGCTTCTGCTTCGTTCTTAGAGCGAAGCTGGTAACCTGCCCGTATTTCGGAAAGCGCTTCACCTGCTTCCTTGAGCGGTTCCGGTTCGTCTCGAATGGGTTTGTAGGTATCTGCCTTTAACAATAACAGGCTGGTGTTGATGTCCGATTTGAGGCTGTAAATATAATAAAGGACGTGTTTTCTGCCCACTTTGACGACTTTAAAAAACAGGTCGAACTCTCTACCTTCGATCTCACCATTAAAACGGGGATAATCCAGGCGGTTGGCTTGAAGTACCTTGCCAGGCAGTTTATCAACGAGTTTTTTAAAATTATCGCGAATACGCCCCTTGTCAATCCAGGTATGAATCATCTGGGCAATGCCGACGGTTGAAACAATGAGCAGAAAAAAAATGGTGATTTCCAATTGTGACATTTATAAAGCGCTCCTAAGGTGGTTCATGATTGCTGTGGGTATTTTTTTGATGAGATCCGAGGCAAGCAATGCGGCCTCGCCCTGTTCTACTGCGGCCAGATCCCCTGCTGTGCCGTGCAGGGTAATTCCCAGCATGGCAGCCTTCGCAGGTAAGATGCCTTGCGCAAGAAAACCTGAGATGATGCCGGTGAGCACATCGCCGATACCGGCTGTTGC
>CAZRYI010000051.1:1323-10101 GCA_964604255.1 uncultured Nitrospirota bacterium | reverse complement strand
GACCCCGGCCCCACTGTCACCAGATGCACTTTCGCACTGGCGCTGAGCTTCACCAGGTTTTCTAGCGGATCAGGCGTCGCCGCCCAGGCCTTATTTCCAAGCGCAACAATCAACAAAAGCACCAGCAATGAAGAGAAGGCGACGGCGGAAAATCGATCCAAGGTAGTGCGGCATCTGTTGTTTTTGAATGGGTTTAGGCTGATCAATGAGCTTAAGAAAAATGGAGGTGGCGAGCGGATTCGAACCGCTGAATGACAGTTTTGCAGACTGCTCCCTTAGCCACTTGGGTACGCCACCACATTATGAGAAATGAATTCAGGTCAAAATTGGTTCCGGGCTGCATAGGGATTATTCGGGTCTTTGGCCAACATCACCCCGTTGCTAAAAACAATTAAATGCGATTTCGGGTAGAGATGATTCGTCCATAGGTTCCGATTCTGAACATGATACACCCAGACTTCTCTGAGATCACTCGACGACAATTGCCGCCGATGAAAACCTGCCGGTTCACCTAACGCTGCTTTGACTTCTTTCTGAGTCATGCCCGGACGTAAATCGCTCCCCAAAGAGCCGCGATAATATTTTGATGGAAAGGCACAGCCAACTGCCGACAGGGAAAGCACGAGCACAAAAATCGCGCCCTTCAGTTTAATCCTCCCCATGCAACAACCCTCCAATCAAATAACGAAACGGGGGGGATTGTATCGTGCCGGGAGAAATTTTGTCAATGCAGGGGCCGGAATCAATAACAGCGCGAATAACCACAAAAATGGCATTTTTCGCAGCCTTCACCAAAGATCAATTCACAACCGCACTCGGGACAGGAAAAGGCGATTTTCTGGTTATCCACCAGCTCATCCGTAAGCACTGCACTTGCCGAGGTATTTGCACTTGTGGCGGCACTGGTTTCGGGATAGCGTTTTTCCGGCACCTTGGCTTCGAGGGATTGATTGAAGATTTTAGCCACCGCATCGGAGCAGGAAAGCACCTTGTCAGGACCGATGCCAAAGGGTTTGTTACAGCGGATGCCGATCAACTGCTTGACGATATCTCTCGGTGTCACGCCAGCACGCATACAAAGAGAGATCAAACGACCAATGGCTTCGTTAAAGGAGCCTTCACAGCCACCCGCCTTGCCCATTGTTGCAAAGGCCTCAAAGGGTTTGTCTTCTTCATCGCGATTAACCGTCAGGTAGAGATCTCCACAGGAGGTGCGACGTCTTGTGGTGGTACCAAACATCATGTCGGGACGCGGACGCGGGGCGATGACCTTGAGCGGCTCTTCCTTTTCCGTCACAGCAGGGGCGGATTTATTTGAACCCTTGTCCGACTTGCCGACGTTCATGACCTGATCGGGACGGCAACCGTCGCGATACACGGTGATACCTTTGCAACCCAACTCGTAGGCCATGCGATAGGCCTCTTTGACTTCATCTTCCGTTGCGCTCTGCGACAGATTGATTGTTTTGCTGACCGCAGAGTCGGAATATTCTTGAAAAGCGGCCTGCATACGCACATGCCATTCGGGTGCAATGTGATGAGAGGTCACAAAAACATTCTGCCAGTAAACCGGCACCTCTTCGATACCTTTGACGGCGCCTTTATTTGCCATGATTTTATCCAGCAGGCCATCACGATAGAAACCTTCCCGTTTGGCAACTTCGGTAAAATAATCCAGGGTGTAGGGCAGATGTTCACCGTCCATGACATTTTTGTACCAGATCAGCGAAAACTCCGGCTCACAGCCTCCCGAAGTATCTGCAATCATTGAGATAGTGCCCGTGGGTGCAAGTGTGGTGAGATAGGCGTTGCGAAGCCGAAGGCCCTCTGCTTCATGGCTTGAGCCCTTCCAATTCGGGTAGACACCCCGTTTTGTGGACATGCGAGTCGATGCATCCCGGGAGATGTCATGAATGAAACCCATGACCGTGCGGGCCATTTCAATGCCCTTTTCCGAGTTGTAGGGAATTTCGAGTTTAAATAACATGCGAGCAAAGCCCATGATACCGACACCGATTTTCCGATTGCCTTTCGTGATTTTTTCGATCTCGTCAATGGGATAGTTATTCATGTCAATGACGTTGTCGAGAAAATGAATCGCGGTTCGTACCGTCTTTTCGAGGGCCGACCAGTCCACACGATACTGTCCGTCGGACTCAATAAGGTGTTCTGTCAGGCTGATGCTGCCGAGGTTACAACTTTCAAAAGGCACCAGCGGTTGTTCGCCGCAGGGATTGGTCGCTTCAATTTCGGCGATATGCGGTGTGGGGTTGCTGCGATTCGTTACATCAATAAAAAAGAGACCCGGTTCCCCGGTTTGCCAGGCTTGATGGGCGATTTTATCCATGACCATTTGAGCCGAAAGTGTACCGACGGCCGCTCCTGATCTGGGCGAGATTAAGTCATAATCTTCGCCCTTCTGACAGGCTGCCATGAATTTATCGGTGATTGCGACGGAGATATTAAAATTGGTGACTTCTGATGTGTCTGATTTGCAGGAGATAAAATCAAGGATGTCGGGATGATCGACTCGGAGGATGCCCATGTTTGCGCCCCGCCGGGTGCCACCCTGCTTGACCGCTTCGGTGGCATGATTAAAGACTTTCATAAAGGAGATGGGCCCGGAAGCCACCCCGCCGGTACTACGCACCACATCATTTTTCGGACGAAGACGGGAGAAGGAAAAACCGGTGCCGCCACCCGATTTATGGATGATGGCCGCCTGCTTCACGGTTTCAAAAATGGACTCCATGGAATCCTCGACCGGCAAAACAAAACAGGCCGAAAGTTGTTGCAGATCTCGACCGGCATTCATGAGTGTCGGTGAGTTAGGCAAAAAACGGAGACTGGACATCATTTCGTAAAAGGATGTTTCTGTTGTGGTTAAATCGGCATCCGGCTCATGCAGTTGATCGGCTAAGGCGATGTTTTTGGCGACGCGACGGAAAAGGTCGGAAGGGGTCTCACAAACCTCGCCATCAGCATCCTTCGCCAGGTAGCGTTTTTCCAGAACACGCAGTGCATTCGGAGAAAGTGTCGGTTCTACTTTTGAGGAAACTAGCGGTTTTTTTTCTCCGTCCTGCTGCTGAGATGGTGCTGCCGCATACTGCGATTTTGCCTTTCCGTTCTGCCTTGTTGACTCCATATCCCCTCCACTTTTTGCTGCACATGTCATTGTCAAATAATGTGTTCGCGCAGGACACGCAAACAAGGTTAATGAATAAAGGAATCCCATTCTTTTGTCAAGGCAAAAGCACAACATATAGCGGTTCAAATAATTCACACCACCACTATATTGTGGAATACCTGAATATAAGCTGTGGACAAGGTGTTGAAAATATGCTCTTCAGAGACCCTGAAAATACGGTATTTTTCAAAGTAAAGTATTGACAGATCAACAAAATTTTCATTAGAGTCTGGCCTGTGAATTAGGCCCTTTAAACGACCCTCCTCATGAACAAAAATATCCTCGAAATAAATGCACTCAAAACCTGGTTTTCAAGCGATGAGGGTATCGTTCGCGCTGTGGATGGCATTTCATTTAATATTCCCCGGGGCAAAACTTTTGCCCTGGTGGGAGAGTCGGGCTGCGGCAAGTCCATGACCGCGCTTTCGATTATGAAATTGATTCCTCAGCCTGCCGGTCGCATCGTGTCGGGTACAATCGCTCTGGAAGGAATTGATCTCTGCGCTTTGTCTGAAGTTGCCATGAGAAAACTCCGGGGCAAGCGGGTTTCCATCATCTTTCAGGAACCGATGACCAGCCTGAACCCGGTGATGACGGTCGGTTATCAAATCCGTGAAACACTGGAACATCACTTAAATTTAAGCAAAAAAGCCGCTAAAGCCCAGGCCTGCGAACTACTCGACCTTGTTGGCATTCCTTCCCCTCGACTTCGCTACGACGAATATCCACATCAACTTTCCGGTGGCATGAAACAGCGGGTGATGATTGCGATGGCGCTTTCGGGAGAACCTGACTTACTCATCGCCGACGAACCGACCACGGCCCTGGATGTGACGATTCAAGCCCAGATTCTGGATCTGTTGCGAAAGCTACAAGCAGAGCGTGGCATGGCGATTCTGCTCATCACACATGACTTGGCGGTTGTTTCTGAAATGGCCGACCAGGTGGCCGTGATGTATGCAGGGGAAATCGTTGAAATGGCAGATCGTGCGTCATTCTTCCAGCATCCAAAACATCCCTATTCTCAAAAGCTCTTCAGTTCACTTCCCGTCAAAAAAAAACGCGGACAGGATCTTGAAACCATTGGAGGCACCGTGCCGCCTTTGAACCGGATTTTCAAAGGCTGTCGCTTTGCCAATCGCTGTGAGCTTGTTTTAGCGCACTGCGCAGAGCGCGTGCCGGAGTGGCGGGCCGATTCCCTTGGCGGCGGGCTGCGTTGTCACTTGTTTGATCCCTCACCGGACACAGCCGAAATCCCCTCGAAACCCCTGAAAGCTTCGGGTGAAAAGTCGATTAAAAAACAGGAAGACTATGCAGCTGCCACCAGCAAAGTCGCGCGAGGGGAAAAGCTCCTGGTGGTTTCTGATTTAAAAGTCCACTTTCCTGTTAAACGCGGTTTGCTCAAACGTGTGGTCGCTCAGGTTAAAGCCGTTGACGGCATTTCACTTTCAATTGCCAAAGGACAAACCGTTGCCCTGGTGGGTGAGTCGGGTTGCGGAAAAACGACGGCAGGCAAGGGCATTCTGCAACTCATTCGGCCGAGTGCAGGCACAGTGCATTTTGCCGGAGAAGACTTGCTTGCACTTTCTGGAGAAGCCCTGCGCCTACGTCGTCGGGCTTTTCAGGTCATTTTTCAAGACCCTTATTCCTCTTTAAACCCACGCATGTTAATTGGAGAAACCATTAAAGAAGGGATGTTTGCCCAGAAAATTGCAGGTGGCGAGGAAGAAGCAGAGCGCCGCGTTGACCGCTTGCTGGAACAAGTGGGTCTGCCTCTGGAAGCAAAGCGACGTTATCCGCATGAATTTTCAGGCGGCCAACGCCAACGGATCTGCATCGCCCGTGTGCTTGCCGTGCAGCCCGAATTGATTATTTGTGACGAACCGACCAGCGCGCTAGATGTTTCTGTCCAGGCTCAAATTCTCAACCTCTTGAAACATCTACAGGAAGAATTTGCCCTGACCTACCTTTTTATTACACACGATCTTTCAGTGGTTGAATATTTTGCCCATGAAGTGGCAGTGATGTATCTGGGGCGAATCGTTGAATATGGCCAGGTTGACGAAGTTTTAAGCCATCCAAAACACCCCTACACCCAAGCCCTGCTTTCAGCCGTGCCTCAGGTGGATGCAGATAAAAAACGCTCAATCATTCGCTTAGAAGGGGATTTGCCTTCGCCCATCAATCCACCAGAGGGCTGCCATTTTCATCCCCGCTGCCCCGAAGTTATGCCGGTTTGCCGTGAACGCTACCCAGGCCCCACAGCGATCAGTGCTTCGCAGCACAGCCACTGCCACCTGCATCTCTCCTAAATCACAGCTAAACGCCAGCAAGCTTGTCAGAGCTTGCTGATATCAATGATCCTCTACATGCGGTGCATCTCCAGCCCCTTTGGCATGGTTGGTTTTTCCTGAAGGATTTTCCTCTACGGCTTTATTTCCTCCCAGTAGCTTATCAAGCACATCGGATTGAATTTTTCTGAATGAGGACAGATTTGAAGGGGCAACATCCAGGTTTTGCTCAAATTGTTCATAGAGTCGATCAAGAAATTTATTGCTGCTTTTAGCTGCCTTTTCCAGAGCGACGTTTGTTTTTAAGATTGCTTCCGTCATTTTATCAATCAAGTTTTCTTCTGCTGATGGTTTGTCGGCAGCACGGCTTGTTTCCGCTGCTGGTGCCTGATTCACAACTTGTTCAGTTGTTTTAGCAGTGGGCACACTTGAAGTGCTTGTTGTAGTCTGTTGCAGTGATGCACTGCGTTCATATTGAATTACCGCCTCAAAACTTGAAATGGATGCCAAACCCGCAATCTTCATCGCACTCGCCATGACAGTGTCCGTTTTTCCGGAAAAGAAGTCACTGGAGAGTTTTTCGATTGTTTTAAAGGCTTCCTGGATGTCTTTTAATTCCTGCGCATTCAAATCCCCTTCAACAGACATTTCAAAACCAAATGACTCGGATAAACTGAAAGACTGAACTTCGGTTCGTGTGGCAATGCCATCAAGCAGGCCCAGATTGGTATAAATGGATTGGCTGGCTGCACGGCTGGATGAAGCAGAGAAGGTGACCTTGTCTCCCTCGGCAGTGAACAAGGTAAGATCGGTGCTTTTATTTTCGCTGAAAGAGGCATTCGCAAATTGAGTGCGTTTTAAGCTGCCCTGTTCTCCCTTGTTCGGCGCAAAAAAAGCACTTAACTCAGGGTATTGATTCGATATTGCATTCACGGTTTTCCCTCCTGTATGTCAATAAGGTCTTCTAGCAGACTGTCGGAGGATTAAGATAAAACCTTGAGGCAGGATAGGGTAGAAAAGTGAAAAATACCTAGATTATGGAATGCGTCGGAGAGTGAATCCCCATGAAACTCTGATCAAATCAAAAGGCCGACTTTTCTCTGTAAGTGCCAAAAACCTTTCGCAGGACATCTGAAATTTCACCCACGGTCGCTTCAGCACGCACCGCATTTAAAACAGGCCGCATGAGATCGTCTTCCTTCTTGGCAGCACGGGTGAGATGTTTGAGCATTTGAAGCACTTTTTTCTGATCGCGATTTTTTTTAATCTTTTTTAAAGCTGTCAATTGTGCGCGTTCGACGGTTGGCGAAATGTTCAAAGTTGGAATCGTCGTTTCCTCTTTTTCGATGAAATCGTTAACCCCGACAATAATCCGCGCCTTGTGATCAATTTCATTCTGATAGTTAAGTGCGGCCCGATGAATCTCCGCCTGAGGGAAACCGCGCTCAATGGCCTTCACCATGCCGCCCATGTCATCCAGCTTTTTGAAGTAGGATTCTGCCTCCTGCTCCATCTGCGTGGTGAGCGTTTCCAGATAATATGAGCCGCCGAGCGGATCAATGGTGTCACACACACCGCTTTCATGGGCGATAATTTGTTGAGTGCGAAGAGCAATTTTAACGGCCTCTTCAGAAGGGAGGGCCAGGGCCTCGTCCATCGACTTAGTATGCAGGGATTGTGTGCCTCCCAGGACGGCGGCGAGAGCTTGGAGGGCGACACGCACAATATTATTATGAGGCTGCTGGGCCGTCAAACTACATCCTGCGGTCTGGGTATGGAATCGCAGGGCGAGCGACTTTGCATTGCGGGCTTGAAAGCGGTTTTTCATTTCCTTCGCCCACAAACGCCGCGCCGCACGATATTTGGCAATCTCTTCAAAAAAATCGTTATGAGCATTAAAAAAGAACGATAAGCGGGGCGCAAAGTCATCGACTTTTAAGCCGGATGCCACCGCAGACGACACATAGCTGAGGCCATCATACAGCGTAAAAGCCAGCTCCTGAATCGCCGTCGATCCTGCTTCGCGGATGTGGTAGCCGCTGATACTCACGGGATGAAAGAGCGGCGCTTCTGCAACACAAAACCGAATCGTGTCGTTGATGAGACGCAGGGAAGGTTTGGGTGGAATAATCCATTCTTTCTGAGCAATATATTCTTTCAGAATGTCGTTCTGAAGCGTCCCTCTCAAACAATCAAAAGCAATGCCTCGACGTTCCGCAACCACAAGATACATCGCAAAGAGAACAATCGCGGGGCCGTTGATCGTCATTGAAGTGCTGACCTGATCCAGAGGGATT
The DNA here is from genome assembly GCA_964604255.1 of uncultured Nitrospirota bacterium. Lineage (GTDB taxonomy): Bacteria > Nitrospirota > Nitrospiria > SBBL01 > JAADHI01 > JAJDBU01. The sequence continues at coordinate 2,326 of CAZRYI010000051.1, read as the reverse complement.
TTATCGAAGAGGCGCTCCATGTCACTGACCGTATCAATGGCAACACCGCGTTTGCCGACTTCGCCCAGCGACTTTGCATCGTCGGAGTCATAACCCATCAAGGTCGGCATGTCGAAGGCGACGGAAAGACCGGTCTGGCCTTCTTTCAACAGGTAACGATAGCGTTTGTTCGTATCGGCGGCAGAGCCAAAACCTGCAAACTGGCGCATCGTCCAAAGTTTGCCGCGATACATGTTTGGGTAGATGCCTCGAGTAAAAGGATATTGTCCGGGCTGACCTGGATTCTGGGAAGGAGATTTTGTATAAAGTGAATCAATTTCAGTATCGGAGAGATTCGAGAATCGGGGCTTTCGTTCTGTTAGTTTCTGACTCTCAAGTGCTTTCTTGTTCTCAAGCGGTTTCTTTTTCACGGAAAAGACGCCTCACAGCTTTATTGCCCATGATGCCATAGTTCATATTCACTGATATCAATGCGATCATCCCAAACAACTGCATAGCCACCAGCCTCAACCTGTACCGCTTTGAAGAAGGCCGGATTTTTTAAGGGAAGGAACATTTCTTTAGTTAACAAGGGGGTGATGTCATATTTTTTCTTTTGCAAATTACTGAACTCGATTAACAGGGTACGATCATCAATGGCTTTTACAGATTTTACTTTTGGATAAATCATCCATTACTCCAGCGGTGCAAGCTTATGATATTCCTGGCTATTCCACATTTTTTTCAACTCACTTTGGTTCAGAGCCCCCCATTCGAGAACAAGTTTTTTGGCTCTTTTTGGCAGATCGCCTTCGATCATTTCAAGAGTATCTATGTTGAACAAACCGACATGTTCACCATAAACAGCATGAAAATGCGGCGGTGGATGATCACCAAAAAACAATTTAATGATAATTCCGTAAAACCGTGCGATCTCCGGCATATTAGTTTCCTTGAAAAAGTTCCCGAGCAATGACAATCCGTTGTATTTCGGAAGTTCCCTCATAAAGAGTGGTGATTCGGG
>CAZRYI010000051.1:0-1223 GCA_964604255.1 uncultured Nitrospirota bacterium | reverse complement strand
GCAATGACAATCCGTTGTATTTCGGAAGTTCCCTCATAAAGAGTGGTGATTCGGGCATCCCGGTAGAAACGTTCTACTGGAAATTCTTTGATGTAACCATAACCGCCGAAGATTTGCACCGCTTTGTAAGCGACTCGGTTTGACATTTCGGAGGCGTAAAGTTTTGCTTGCGAGGCGGCCAGGGTCATTTCAGCTGCACCAAGCTGCCTGAGCCAGGCGGCACGATGGCAGAGCAGGCGAGCGGCGTCGATTTCCGTTTTCATGTCGGCAATCATTGCTTGAATCATTTGAAAGTTGGCGAGGGTCTTGCCGAATTGCTGCCGTGTTGTGGCATAGTCAATCGACACATCCAAACAGGCTTGTGCGATGCCAAGTGCTTGAGCAGCAATGCCGACACGCCCGCCATCCAAAGTCGCCAGGGCAATTTTAAAACCCTCATTTTTTGTGCCGAGGATGTTGGCTTTTGGCACACGGCAATCCTGGAAGACCAACTCCGCTGTGTCTGAGCCATGAAGTCCCATTTTTTCTTCGGTTTTACTGACGGAAAATCCGGGGGTTTTGGTTTCGACAATGAAGGCCGTAATGCCCTTTTTTCCAAGGGAAGCATCTGTCACAGCATAAACAATGGCGACATCCGCATGTTTGCCATTGGTAATAAATCGCTTTGTACCGTTTAGAAAATAGCCATCTCCATGCTCAACTGCGCTCGTTGTGAGCGATCCTGCATCGGAACCGGCTTCCGCTTCGGTCAGGGCATAACAGCCGAGCCAGTCTCCTTTTGCCAAGGGTTTGAGGAACTGTTCTTTTTGCGCCTCATTGCCAAAGCGGTGGAGGGGATCACAAACCAGGGAATTATTGACCGTCATAATCACGCCGAGCGAGGCCCAGACTTTGGATATTTCCTCCATCGCAAGCACATAGCTCAGCAAGTCCATGCCGGAGCCATTGTATTCAAGCGGGATGAAGGCCCCCATCAAACCCATCTCACCTAGTTTTTTGACTAAGGCTTTTGGAAATTCACAGGCGGCATCCAAGGCCGAAGCGACTGGTTTGACCTCCTTATCAGCAAAGGCCCGAACCATCTGAATCACCATCTTCTGTTCTTCTGTCAGGTTTAGATTCATTTTTTTGACTTAGGACTTTGTTTTCCCATACTCGTAAAAACCCTTGCCCGTTTTTTTGCCGAGCCAATCGGCTTCGACGTATTTTCTTAATAAGGGGGC
>CAZRYI010000050.1:0-10195 GCA_964604255.1 uncultured Nitrospirota bacterium | reverse complement strand
TGGCGACGAATGGACGATGGATGAGAACAAACAACTCGTCGATACGGACGATACCAGCTTTACGGCTTAAGTCATTTTGTGAAACAAAAGGTGTCCGGTTGATTTCCGGACGCCTTTTGTTTTTCTTGTCCCTTCCTCTTAAGTGAAGGTGTGATGACCTTCAAAAAGACCGATACTTTCCCCTACCTTCTCTTTTTTACTTCCTTTGTTATTTACCTTTTTACTGCGGTTCCCAGCATTTATTGGCGAGATGCCGCAGAATTCCAAACCATTGGTTTCCTCTTAGACATTGCACACCCTTCAGGGTCGCCACTCTACGCGATTGTCGCCAAACTGTTTACCCTCATTCCCTTAGGCAACCTCGCATTAAGGGTCACTTTATTCTCTGCTTTTTTTGGTGCCCTGGTTGTTGTGCTCCTTTATTTCATTATCCAAACGGTTTTAAGACAATTTGTATTAGATCGCAAACAAAATTCTAAACCATCGGATGATTACTTCATAGACTATTTGAGTTTATCAGTCGCCCTTCTTTTTTTATTTTCACTGGCCCTCTGGCAAAATTCGATCATACCAGAGGTCTATACATTTCAAAATTTTTTCACGGGTCTTTTTATTTTATTACTTTTAAAAATGACTTGTTGCCGATCTCAGGACAAAGCTTCATTGAATCACCTTCAGTTATTTCTTTGTCTTGCTTTCCTTTTGGGTTTAGGGCTGGGGTCGCATTCTATTCTAGTGCTCTATTTACCCCTCTTATTGGTCTTTGTCTATTTTACCTGGCTCCGCCCAGAATCATTGCCATTGATTAAAACCTACTCATTGCTTGCCTTTTTTTTCTGTATCGGTTTTTCGATCTATCTCTATTTGCCAATAAGATCCACCCAAAACCCCTACTACGATTGGGGAAACTCTGAGACCTTCAAGAACTTGATGGATCACGTCAGTGATAAAAAAGACGCTTCATACCATTTCAGCTTTCCAGTAGACCGCATGGTCTTCCAGCTCAAACTTTATGGTGGTTTTTACATCAACAACTTTTCGTTGCTGGGTGTCGCACTGGGTGGAATTGGTCTGATCGCTTTAATCAGGAGAAAAAAATACCGTGTATTGACTTTATTTGCGCTTTTTTTTCTGCCACCTTTTTTGTTTTTTGTTCGCTGGTGGTGGGAGGAATCTGCTTTTATTCCGAATTTTCTAATATTTTCGGTTTTCATTGCGATTGGCCTTTTCATTGTTTCTGAATGGTCGCAAAAAAAATACGTTCAGCATCCTCGGCGGAAACTCTATTTAACTTTTGTCGTATCCCTGCTAGCAATTCAGCTGATTCTGCTTGTTGGAAGCCATGCAAGTCAAAGCAACAAAGCCGACTATTGGTCTCCACGAAAATTGATGAAAGATCTACTCTCCAGTCTGCCACCCAATGCCATTGTTTTTACCGGCCGTACTACTTTTCCATTTATCCACCTACAGCAATCGGAAGGATATCGCCCCGATCTCTCCATTATCGGCGTATCGAGTTTTCAAGCACCGGAACTCTTTCTGCAAGTGGATGCCGCAAAGTTTCCCGATATTACGATTCCTGAGGTGCCTACGGCTCAACTTGGTTCGGCCTTTTTAAACCAAAATATAGATGAACACCCTATTTATTGGGAACCTGATGCGGACAGCAATGCCTTGGTCGAAAAATATCTCATACCGGATGCTTTTTTATTTAAAGTGGCTCGTCAGCCTGCGCCTTTAGATAGCGAAATTATTCAGAGTTACCTTAAGACCTTAGCCAAGCAGATCAATTTTGAGGGAGAAATTAAAAACTATCAGGAACGGCTTTTTTATGCTTTGACGATTGTGGCTCAGGGTCGTTTTTTTCTGGAGCGAGGCGCCGTCGAAATAGCACGTCGTCATTTTGAACTGGTAGTGGGGCTTGTACCAGATGACACGCATTTTCAGAATATTCTTGCCGTTTCCTATGTATCGCTCGAACAGTTTGATCAGGCCGAAGCCACTTTTTTTAAGTCGATCAGCCTCGCCCCTGAAAATATTGCACCTTATTTAAACCTTGCTAAAATGTACGCAGACAATGGTTCTGTAAAAAAAGCAGAGCAATTTTTCAAAGCGGCAATAGCAATTAATCCGGATCATTTGGATGCGATTATTGCACTTGGCAAACTCAATGCCGAGCAAGGGAATACAGATGCTGCGAGGGCCCACTTTCAGAAAGCCATGCAATTGTCTCCTGAAAATGAAGTACTTAAACGAGAAATCGAAAATTTGCAGGAACCTTAAAGAATGACCTCAAAAAAACTGACCCTCGTGCCATATTTGTTTTTCTTTTTTTCCTTCAGTGTTTATTTATTTACCGCGACACCCAATATTTATTGGCGAGATGCGCCCGAATTCCAGGCCATTGGTTTTTTACTAGATATTGCCCACCCTTCAGGCTCTCCCCTTTATGCAATCGTTGCAAAGTTGTTTACCACACTTCCCCTTGGCAGTATTGGTTTCAAAGTGACTTTGCTGTCGTCTTTTTTCGGAGCCTCCCTCTCCGTTTTGCTTTATTTTTTATTAAAAACAATCATCATTGATTTTTTGTCTAAAAAAAATGCTGAGCCATCTATGGAAATCGTGGCGCTCATTTCTCTTGTGACGGCAATCTTATTTTCATTCTCCAACGCACTTTGGAAAAATTCGAACATTCCAGAAGTTTATTCTCTTCAGGTGTTTTTTTTGGGAGTTCTTTTATTCATTCTGCTCAAGGTCTCATCCCCTCATCCTTCAAAAAAAATAAGGGCAAATTCAATCCAGATTTTATGTGCCTTCTCATTCCTTTATGGTTTAAGCCTTGGTGCACATTCGGTTCTTGTACTCTATTTTCCATTTTTTCTGCTCTATATTTATTTTAAATGTCTCCGTTTCCCGATACTTCCAAAAATAAAAACGAGTGCTCTCCTTGCATTTTTTTTCTTAATCGGATTTTCGGTTTATCTTTATTTACCCATTCGCTCCACACAAAATCCCTACTATGATTGGGGAGACCCTGAAACTTTTTTCCGGCTGATGTCTCATGTAAGCGACCGAAAAGATGCCGCCTACCATTTCATGTTTTCGTTCGAAAAACTTCTCTCTCAACTGAAACTGTATTTACAATTATTTATTAATAACTTCTCGATATTGGGTCTTTTTTTAGGGATTACCGGGCTGGTTTATCTCCTCAGAAAAAAAGAAAAATCCCTGCTGTCTCTACTGGCCTTACTCTATTTCCCTCCATTCCTGTTTTTTATTCGATACTGGTGGGAAGAATCGGCCTTTCTTGTTAATTTTCTGATTTTTTCAATCTTAATTGGTCTTGGACTTTGGCTGCTGCAAAACGAACTTCAGAAAAGACTAAAAGAACATCCGAGAAAAACATACTATTCGGTCATCATCTGGACATTACTGGGCCTTCAGTTATTATCTCTGCTCAACACGCAATATCAAAAAAACAATAAAGCCGACTATTGGGAACCCAGAAGTATTTTAATGGCGATATTGAGCGATATTCCACCGAATGCCGTGGTCTTTAGCAGCCGCTCCGCATTCGGTTTTAACTATTTTCAGCAAGCAGAAGGATATCGCCCTGATATTTCATTTTTTAATGTCCTCAGTTTTATTTTTCCCGATTTATACATGACTGTGGCACAATCAAAGTTTCCGAATGTGATTCTGCCGGACGTCGAAGCAAGCCGACTCGGACCCATTTTTATCAAGCAAAATGTCACCCGCAAGCCGATATTTTGGGAGCCAGATCGGGATAAAAATAAATTTGTAGAAAAATACCTCAGACCTGATGCATTCTTATTCAAAGTCAGCGAAAAACCGACGCAACTGGATAGCAACACAATCAACAGTTACCTGCATGCCTTATCCAAACAAGTTCAATTTGATCGGGATTTAAAAGATATTGAGGAAAGGCGATTTTATTCATTGCTCATTGGAGGTCAAGGCAGCTTCTTTTTCAAACGAGGCGCAATGGAAATTGCAAAAGAGCACTTTGAAATAGCCTTAAACCTTATGCCCGATGATAGCCGTTTTCTGAATTTATTAGGACTCACTTATGTCTCACTCAATCAATACGAACAGGCCGAAAGAGTCTTCCTCAATGGCATTGAAGTAAACCCGATTAATGCTGAACTTTATTTAAACTTAGCAAAGCTGTATGACGACAAAGGTATGGGAGGGAAAGCGGAGTATTTTTTTGAAAAAGTCCTTGAATTTATCCCCGAACAGCTTGAAGTATTGATGGCTTTAGGTAAACTTAATACAGAAAAAGGAGAAAAAGATCTTGCCAACAGCTATCTCCAAAAAGCCCTGACACTTTCTTTTGAAAATGAAGCACTTAAATCGGAAATTGAGACACTGCTTAAACTGACTTATTAAGGTTATAAACCATGATCAAAGGCAAAAAAATCGCTGTGGTTGTCCCAGCTCATAACGAACAACTACTCATTGCACAAGTCATTGATACCATGCCTGCTTTTGTGGATCGTATCTTTATTGTTGATGACTTAAGTCAGGACAAAACAAAAGAAATTGTTCGTGAGTATGAAGACAAAGATCCAACAAAAATCTGCCTGATCTCCCATGCCGTCAATAAAGGGGTTGGCGGTGCCATTGTCACCGGATATAAAATGGCACGAGATGAGGCGATAGATGTGGTCGCCGTGATGGCCGGGGATGCGCAAATGGATCCCAATGATCTCGAACGCATCGTCTCTCCGGTGGTTGGAGGTGAAACCGACTACGTCAAAGGCAACCGTTTGTTTCGTGGCGAATCCTGGGACATGATTCCGCATTATCGCTATTTAGGCAATTCAACCCTGTCCTTGCTGACAAAAATCGCCTCGGGATATTGGCATATTGCCGACTCCCAAACCGGCTATACGGCAATCTCCCTCAGGGCGCTTCGCACTTTAAAACTCGAAGCCATCTACGAACGTTACGGAATGCCAAACGACCTGCTGATTAAATTAAATATCTGTAATTTTGCTGTAAGGGATGTTTCCATTCGACCGGTTTACAACATTGGAGAAAAATCGGGTATCCGACTTTTGAACGTCATTCCCAAAATTTCCTGGCTGCTATTGAAAGGCTTCGTAAAACGAATGGTCGAAAAATACATCATTCGAGATTTCCATCCCCTTGTTTTCTTTTATTTGTTAGGTATTTTTCTGACACCTTCAGGAGCACTGCTTGGACTTTATCTTGCCATACTGCGATTAAGTGGTGCGCCCGTCACCGCAACCAGTGCCCTCTTTTCTGCTTTTTTGATTATCTCCGGTTTGCAATCTCTCTTTTTTGCCATGTGGTTCGATATGGAATACAACAAAAAATTGAGGTGAATTTTTTGTTTGAATCCGAATACATCAGACGAGGCCTGCAAATGCTGGTCTCCGGGAAATTTTTTGATGCACCCGGTTTGTCCGCTTTGCGAATGTGGGTGTACCGACTATTTTTTAAAATCGGGACTGAAAGTCTTGTTGTTCATGACAGCCTCTTTACACGCCCTCATCACCTGAAAAGTGGATATTTAAAAATTGGCAAGCGAGTCGGGATCAATCATCATGTTGAAATTGACTATTCGGGGGGGGTGGAAATTGAGGATGATGTCTGGATATCCCAATATGTGCTCATCGAAACCCATAAACATTCGGTCAAGACAAGGCGATTGAAAAAAGATCAGGAGATGTCGATTCATCCTTTATTGATCGCTCAGGATGCCTGGATCGGGGCCAATGTCGTGATTCTCCCCGGTGTGCAAAAAATTGGAAAAGGTGCCGTTGTCGGTGCAGGCTCAATCGTCACAAAAAATGTTTCTGACTATGCCATTGTTGCGGGAAACCCGGCAACGATCATCGGTCAACGTCAGGAAACATCATAGCGTTTCCTATGAATACCGCGATAAAATTCATGACATCAAACAAAGATAAAGAATCAGTAAGAAGCATCTGGCACAAAAGCAAGCCTTACCTACAGGCCCTACTCATCCTGATTGCCATCGTCTACTTCGCCCAAAAACTATCGCAAGGCTGGGACGAAAATCTGGCCATTCTAAGCCATTTCGACGGCGCATTATTCCTGCTTGCGCTATTGATCCTGGCCCTCGCTTTCCCCTTGCTGCCGGTTGCTTCAAAGTTGAGTGCTGAACTCTTTCAGGTCAATCTTTCGATGCGCTTAAGTTTTCAAAGCTATTTCTATTCTCAAGCCGGAAAATACCTGCCGGGAGGTATTTGGGCTTACGTCGGTCGGGTCTACCTTTTCAACAAACAAGGCATAAACAAAAAAACCGCCTTCTCAATGACCTTGATGGAAGTCCTGTTTTTGTGTGTCAGTGGTTTGTTTTGTTTCTTGATGTCAGCCTATTTTTGGCAGCAGCGACCTGATTTTATCCTGAGACTCTCAATCATCGCGTTTATTGCTTTTACACTCTGCACTTTGTTTCCTTTTTTTAGTCCCTTTAGTTCAAAGCTTTTAAGCCGCTTCGGTTTTCAGTTTAATCTGACTTTCCAGCCTAAAAAACTAGCCCTGATCCTCTTGATCTATATCTGCTTTTGGCAACTGGTCGGCCTTGGTTTCTATGTTTTGATGTCGGCCCTGACCCAGGTTTCCACCAACATGATATTCATCCTTGCAGGTATTTATCCGCTTGCATGGATCATGGGAAAACTGGTTTTTTTTATGCCGGCGGGCATCGGTGTGAGAGAAGGTGCGCTGCTCTACCTGCTCGGTTTTTTTTTAAGCGCAAACCAGGCACTCTGGGTCTCAGTGGTTTCAAGGCTTTGGTGGATCGTCGCCGAGGCACTTTGTGTGGGCCTTGTTTTTGGCTGGAGCCTGCTTTCTGAGCGTAAAACATGAAAAAAAAAGCTGCCATCACTTTGATGATTCTGTTGCTCACGACGAGTTTGTGGGGTCTACAGACCCAACTGGATCAATACGAAAGTGTCGAAGTTGAATCCCTGCTTTATTTGCCTTCGGGTGAATATCTTCAACCGCTTTCTTTAGGCTACCAACTCATGATTGCCGACCTGCTTTGGATCAAAACAATCACTTATTTTGGCGGTCATTTTATGGGGGATGGAGAGTACCCCTGGCTTTATCACATTTTGACCCTCATCATTGATCTTGATCCCAGATATGATTTTCCCTACTATTTTGGCGGTGTTGTGCTGTCTCTGGAAGCTTCCCAAGCTGAGAACGCCAACAAAATTTTAGCAAAGGGCATCAAAGCCTTTCCCGACAAATGGGAATACCCCTTTTACATCGGATTCAATCACTATTATCATCAAGGAGATGCAGAAACGGCAGCGCCCTATATTGAAAAAGCCTCGAAACTGCCCGGCGCACCGGAGTTTGTCAAATCCCTTGTTGGGACGCTCTACATGAAGGCCGGAGCAGACGAGACCGCCTTAAAGTTTTTTCGGGAAGCTTATGGCAATACAAGTGATGAAATGATCAAACAGAAAATTGAAATCAAAATAAAAGAAATTTTATCAAAAAGAGAGCAGCATGATACCGGCAATTGAAATCAAACATCTGACAAAAGTATTTCGTTCCGGATTTTTGATGAAAGAGACGACGGCCCTTTCCGACTTAAATCTCAGCATCGCAGCGGGTACGGCTTTTGGATTTTTAGGGCCGAACGGAGCAGGTAAAACAACGACAATTAAACTGCTCACAGGGTTAATCCATCCGACATCGGGCGAAGCACTCATTTTCGGAAAACCGATCTCAGATCTTGCAGTAAGAATGAAAATTGGTTTTCTGCCGGAGCGACCTTATTTTTACGACTATCTCAGCGGCTCCGAATACCTGCATTTTTGCGGCGAGTTGTTTGGCATGACACGGTCGGAACGTAACAAAAAAATTTCAGAGCTGCTTGAACTGGTGGGGCTCACAGAAAAAGCGGGCGAACAACTCCGTCGATATTCTAAAGGGATGTTGCAACGTATTGGACTGGCGCAGGCCTTAATCCATGATCCGACGCTGGTGATTCTGGATGAACCGATGTCGGGTTTAGACCCGGTCGGCAGAAAAGAAGTGCGAGACATCATCCTGCATTTGAAAGAGCAAGGGAAGACCGTTTTTTTCAGTACCCATGTCCTCTCCGATGCCGAGATGATTTGCGACCAAGTCGGCATTATCATCAAGGGCAGCTTGCAAAATGTTGGGGATTTGCAGAGCCTCTTGAATCCAAAAGTCCGCTCAATTGATGTCTCAGTCAAAGGACTTTCCGAAGAAACACTTTCCCGTGTGCAGCCAATGGCCTCCGCCACAAACATCGGAGACAATGCCACCTTGTTAAAAATCGACGACGAAGCACTATTGCCGAAACTGTTGCAAGTGCTGCATCAGGAAAAGGCTCAAATCATTTCGGTCATTCCGCACAAAGAAACCCTGGAAGATATTTTTATGGAAGAAATCCGGGGGCGACAATCATGAGCCACGGCATCATGGCCATCAAGGCAATCGCCATCAATACCTTCAAGGAGGCCATTCGCAACAAAATCTTGTACACCCTCCTGTTTTTTGCCCTCATCATGATGGCCTTCTCCCTGATCCTGGATCAGGCCACCATCGGTCAGCGAAATAAAATCATCAAAGATTTAGGGCTGGCAAGCATCAATCTATTCGGTGTCATCATCGCGGTGGTCATCGGCATAAACCTCGTCTACAAAGAAATCGAAAAAAGAACCATCTATCCCCTGCTTGCAAAACCGGTGAGACGTGCTTCTTTCCTCATCGGAAAATATTTCGGCATCCTGCTGACCCTTCTCGTCGAAGTCCTGCTCATGTCATTGTTCTTTTTTTTACTCGTCTTGCTCTACGAAGGCCGCTTTGATCCTTATTTGTTTTTGGCGATCGGCATGATTTTTGTTGAGCTATCTGTACTTGCAGCCGTCGCCATCTTTTTTTCGTCTTTTTCCACGCCGGTTTTGAGTGGCATGTTCACCTTTTCGGTCTACGTCATTGGTCATTTAACACCCTTTTTGAGAGATTTTGGCCTCAACTCCGGCAGTACTTTCATGCGGCACATCACTCAGTTTTTCTACTATCTGCTTCCGAACCTGGAACGCTTCAACTTAAAAACCCACGCCGTATACAACCTCCCGATTGAGAGCAGTCAAATCCTTTTGAGCATACTTTATGGCATACTCTATAGTGTTACAGTCATGTTATTTGCCGTGATCTGTTTTGAAAAAAGGGATTTTAAATAGCGGAACGAGAATCAAGAATGCTGAGTACAGAACAATCAAATACCCTCAAAATCATTAGTCTCTGCACCCTGCTTTTTTTCTCCCTTATCGTCTTAAAAGTCTTTATTTCATCCAGGAGTGAATATCAGCGTGCAGAAACCGCCATCGCAAAAGAAGATCCACTGACCGCACTCACGCATTACGAGCGGGCCATCCTCTGGTATTTGCCCGTTGGAGGTTATGCTGAATCATCCGCTTCAGCCATCTGGAAAATTGCAGAAGACTTAGAATCTCAAGGGGAAAAACAATCTGCATTAAACGCCTATCGTTCGCTCCGCAGTGCCTTCATTGCAGCCAGAAGTTTTTATACACCCGGTTTAAACTGGATCGCCCGATCCGAAGAAAGAATCGCCGTGCTGATGGCCGAGCAAACCGTTTATTCCGAGGCGGATCGCAAAAAGAGCCTTGAGCAAAAAACAGCAGAAGCGCTGGCAATTTTAAGACGACCGATGAAGCCGAACACCTTCTGGTCGATCATGGTTGTGGTCGGTTTTTTAGGATGGGCTTCCGGTGTACTGATTTTTATCTGGAAGGCCTTCCGTGAGGGCACAACAAAAATTCGTTTAAAACCCGGTATTTTATGGGGAAGCGTCGTGATCGTATTTTACGCCCTATGGATTATCGGCATGACAAAAGCCTGAGCAAATAAATGGTCATACTCTATATCATCCTGTTAGTGGTCGGCACCGGAGGCATTTGTTTTGGTCTTTGGGGCCAAGGCACACTACAACCCCCTTACGACACCGTCGCCGCAGTCATACTCCCCCTAAGCCTGATTCTCGCCCTCTTCGGGGTATTGATGCTTTGTGTGCCGGAGTTCTTTTCGTAGCTGAATGAAAGAAACCCGGATCAGGGTTTCTTTAACATCCCGTTTTTTTCAAGAATGGATTGAATGGTTTGGGCTTCGG